>JBOHXO010000510.1:0-4466 GCA_050737475.1 Chthoniobacterales bacterium | reverse complement strand
GACTTGGAATAGGTAAAATGAGAAAGCGGCGCCTTTCGGCGGAACGTTAACCATACAGAGCCATCCGCCCATGGTCAAGTGCACTTGACCATAACTGTCAACGCACCCAGAGTAGCCGACCGCAGATGACCCGATCCGAGCGCGCCGCAGAACTCGCCCGCCGCCTGCCGCGCATTTATCCCGACGCGCATTGCGAGTTGAATTTCTCCAACCCGCTCGAGCTCCTGGTCGCCACGATTCTTTCCGCGCAGTGCACGGACAAGCGCGTCAATCTCGTCACCCCCGCACTTTTTGCGCGCTGCCGCAGTGCAGCCGACTACGCCGAAATCCCCCAGCCGGAACTCGAGACACTCGTCCGGACGACCGGATTTTTCCGCAGCAAGGCAAACTCCATTCGCGGCGCTGCGCGGCAGATCGTCGAAAAGCACGCCGGCGAAGTTCCCCGCACGATGCCCGATCTCGTCGCGCTTCCCGGCGTCGGACGCAAGACCGCGAATGTCGTGCTTGGAAATGCGTTTTCGATTGCGGAAGGCATCGTCGTGGACACGCACGTAGGACGGCTTTCGCGACGGCTCGGCCTCACGCGTCACACCGATCCGGTAAAAATCGAAATCGATCTCAAGCGCCTGTTTTCAACGGACGTGTGGACCGACCTCAGCCACTGGCTGATTTTTCACGGGCGCCGCCGCTGCTTCGCGCGCAAGCCGGATTGCCCGGGCTGCGAGCTTCGCGACATGTGCCCGAGCGCCGGGAAGGTGTGACGAAAATCACACGCGATCGAAATGCGCGGGCGCCAGGCCCGGCTCCACATCGGTGTCCAGCGCGGAGGTTGCGCCTGCGCCAGATTGCAGCGCAGCGACGTAGGCAATCATCGCAGCATTGTCGGTGCGCAATTCCGGCGCGGCAAATTTCACGTGCAATCCGCACGCCGCAGCGCGTTCCCGCGCCAGTTCGCGCAGCCGGCCGTTCGCACTCACACCACCGCTGATCGCGATGCAATCGCGCCCGCACTCCCGCGCTGCCGCGATCGCCTTTGCCACCAGCACCTCGACCACGGCTTCCTGGAACGATGCGCAAACATCAGGAATCGAAACCTGCTCCCGCTCGATCAAATAGCGCACCGCCGTCTTCAATCCGCTGAAGCTGAATTGAAAATCCCCGGAGTTCAGCATGCTGCGCGGAAAATCGTAACGTGTGGGATCGCCTTCGAGCGCCAGGCGCTCGATCTCGACGCCGCCCGGATAGGCGAGCCCGAGCAACTTCGCCACCTTGTCGAACGCCTCGCCGGCCGCGTCGTCGAGCGTCGAGCCGAGCAGGCGGCAATTGCCGTGGCCCGCCACATCCACAAGCAGGGTGTGTCCGCCACTCACGACGAGTCCGACGTGCGGCGGAATTTCGGAGTGACCGAAAAAGGGCGAAAATAAATGACCGTCCACGTGATTGATGGCGAGGAACGGCCGGCCCGTGCCGATGGACAGAGCCTTCGCGTGCGCCATGCCGACAAGCAGCGCGGTGGGCAACCCGGGACCTCTCGTGGCGGCAAATGCATCCACATCCTCGAGCCGCACATTTGCGTGATTCAAAGCCGAGTTCACGAGGCCCGGCAGCACGGCGAGGTGATTGCGCGATGCGACCTCGGGCACCACGCCGCCATATTCGGCGTGCAGCGCGGCCTGCGACCACACTTCGCCGGCCAGCAATTCCCCGCAGCCACGCAGCACGGCCACCGCCGTCTCGTCGCAGGAAGTCTCGATCGCGAGGATCAGCGCCATCAACCCTTGTCCGGCGAAGCGGCTGCGGCGCGTTCCGTGTAAAGCAGCACGCCGGTGAGCGCGTCCACGGCGCGATCGAGTTGCGGATCGCGCACCTTGGGCGTCTTGCCAAATCCGGCGTCCGAGATGTCGTGCCGCTGGCGCGAGCGGTAAATGCGGGCTTCCTCCTCGAGCGTGAGCACGCAACGGATGTCCGGTGCGACGCCATGCTCGTGAATCGGCTTGCGGCTGGGCGTGTAATATTTCGCCGTGGTAAAGCGCATCGCCGATCCGTCGGGAAGCGACACCACGCTCTGCACCGAGCCTTTGCCGAAGGTCGTTTCGCCGACGAGAATCGCGCGGTGCAAATCCTTCAACGCGCCGGCGACAATCTCCGATCCGCTCGCGCTCGAGCCGTTGATCAATATCGCGAGCGGATATTTGCGAACGCCGCCCCGTGCCGCACGTGTCGGATAATCCCGCGAGCCCATCCGGCCCTCGGTGTAAACGACGCGCGTATTCGGCGGCACGAATTCCGAGCAGACGTCCACGGCACTCGTGAGCAGGCCGCCGGGATTGAAACGCAGATCAATGACGAGCGCCTCGATGCCCTGCTTGTCGAGCTTGTCGAGCGCATCGGAGAGCTCGTGCGCGGTGGGTTCGTTGAATTGCGTGAGCCGCAGGTAGCCAATCCTTCGGTCGCCGGCGCGACTCGGTGGCAGCAGCCCCGCATCCACCACGCTCGGCACCTTGATGACCGCGCGGGCCAGCGTGAATTCCTTGATCTCGTTGCTTTGCGATCGAAGAACGGTAAGTGTCACTTTTTCCCCGGGTTCCCCGCGCAACATATCGACCGCGTCGGAAATCGTCATGCGGTCCGTCGCCAGTCCGTTGATTTTGCGAATTTCATCGCCGGGCTGCAATCCCGCCTCGAATCCCGGCGTTCCTTCGGCCACGCCGATGATCGTGAGCAGCCGGTCCTTGGTCGTCACCGTCACGCCGAGACCGCCGAACTCGCTCTTCGTGTCCTCCTGCATGCCCTTGAAATCCTTCGGATCCATGAACGCGCTGTGCGGATCGAGATCGGTGAGCATGCCGCGGAGCGCGCTGTAAGTGAGATCGCGGTAGCTGATTTTTTTCTCGTCCACGTAGTCCTGCCGGATGAGCTGCATCGCGCGGGCGAGCACATGCATGTTGTCATACGGCGAGTCCTCGTCTCCCGCCTTGGCCGGCTGCTCGGAATCGCCGCCGAGGGTGGGTTCGTCATCGTCCTGCGCCCATGCGCCGGACCAGCACACAGCGGCACACACCGCCAGCAACCACGCGTGTTTCATGGCGCCAAGCTATCATAAACCGGCCCGTGCGAAAGGGCCGCGTATTCGCCAAGCAGCGCGGGCCCCGGCGGATGGACCGCATCGTAGGCGATCTCGAGCTCTCTCAGCACGGCGGCGGCCAGCGGTTCGCGCTGCCAGTCGTGGCCCGTCTCGATGGCAATCGAGGTGGCGTTCGTCTGCAATTCCAGCGGAAAATCGGTTCGCGCGTGGTTGACGTTGATTCCGATTCCCGAGACCACGAATATATCCGCCCCGGTCCGCGCCTCGCTCAGGATTCCCACCATTTTTCGGCCGCCGCACAAAATATCGTTGGGGGGCTTGATGCGGATCGTCAGCCCGGTGTCGGCTGCCAGCGCGCGCGCCACGGCCACCGCGACGATCGGCGTGACCTGCGCGAGCAGCGCCGGTTCCCATCGCGGGCGCAACAACACCGAGAACCACAACCCAATGCCCGTTGCGGAACTCCAGTGCCTGCCGAACTGGCCGCGCCCCCGGCTCTGGCTCTCGGCAAAAACGACGAACCCCTCCGGTTCCCCGCCCTCCGCCGCGCGCAGGGCAATGTCGTTCGTAGATTCCGTTTCGCGAAATACCACGATGCGTGAACCGATGCGGCCGGTGCAACCCGCCGCGATCTGGTCACGATCGAGGAACTCACTCATCTCCCAGAATTTCGAGGGACAGGTCGAGCGCCCGCGCGGAATGCGTGAGCGCGCCGACCGAAATAAAATTCACGCCCGTCTCCGCCACCGCGCGAATATTTTCCAGCGTGATGCCGCCGCTGGCTTCGAGCTGCACGCCTGGCGGCCGCAACAGCACCGCCTCACGCATTTCCTCGAGCGACATGTTGTCGAGCAGGATCACGTCAATTCCCTCCACGAGCGCGAAGTCCCGCACTTGATCGAGCCTGTCCGCCTCGACCTCGACGCGCAGTCCGGCGGCCTTCGCCTTGCGCACGCCATCGGCCAGCGATGCGGCGTTCAATCCGCCCGCGAGATGATTGTCCTTCACCATCACCATGTCGTGCAGGCCCATGCGATGATTGGTTCCCCCGCCCGCGAGCACCGCGGCTTTTTCCAACTGGCGAAGACCCGGTGTCGTCTTGCGCGTGTCGAGCAGTTGCACTCCGGTTCCGGCAAGCAGGTCCGCGTAACGGCGCGTTTGCGTGGCGATCCCGGAAAGCCGCTGCAAAAAATTCAGCACCGTGCGCTCCGCCGTGAGAATCGAGCCGGTCGGCCCGGCCATCCGCATCACCTCGTCCCCGCTGGAAAACAGCGCGCCGTCGTCGAGCGTTTTCGTGGCGACGATGCCCTCGTCCACGCGGTGAAAAACCTCCGCCGCCGTGCCGATTCCCGCGAGCACGCCGGCCTGCTTTGCAATGATC
>JBOHXO010000509.1:0-4361 GCA_050737475.1 Chthoniobacterales bacterium | reverse complement strand
ATCGAAGTGCTTCCCGCCATCGCGCGGGCCATTGCGGGAAGAGTTCCCGTGCTGGTGGATGGCGGCATCCGGCGTGGGACGGACGTGTTGAAGGCCCTTGCGTCCGGCGCCACTGCGGTGCAGGTCGGCAGGCCGGTGCTGTGGGGGCTTGCGGCCGGCGGCGAACACGGCGTGACTGCGGCGCTCGCGATGCTTAATCACGAACTCGACATCGCGATGGCGCTGTCCGGTTGCGCCACACTCGCCGAAATCACCGGCGATCTTCTCACTCCGGAAAAATAATCCGTTTTTTCTTGCCGTGGATTTCGTCTTCCTCAATATTTAACCAAATGGTTAACAATCCTGCGCACCCCCTGGATTCCATCTTCGCGGCGCTCGCGGACCCGACACGGCGCGGCATTCTTGAATTGCTGGCCCGTGCGGAATGTCGCGTCGCGGAGCTTGCGCGACCGTTTTCGATTTCGCCCCCAGCGGTTTCCAGGCACCTGCGCGTGCTCGAGCGTGCCGGGCTCATCAAGCGTTCCCGCGACGGACGCGTCCACCGCATGACGCTCGACTCCGAGCCGATGCGCGAAGCGGCGGCGTGGATCGAGCAATACCGAAAATTCTGGGAGGGCCAGTTCGACTCCCTTGCCCGATACCTCGAACAACAACCACCCAAAAAGAAAAAGCCATGAGCACGACAGCCGAAGAAAAACTCGCCCTGAAACTTCAACGAACGTTCGCCGCGCCGCGCGAACGCGTCTTTGCCGCATGGACCGACCCGGAGCAGGTGAAGCATTGGTTCGGGCCGGACGGTTGCACCGTCTCCAGCATTCGTTCCGATCTTCGCGTCGGCGGAGAATACCGCTTCGCCGTGGTCAGCGAGCAATATGGCGCGATGGCCGTCCGCGGGGAATTTCGCGAAATCGCACCGCCATCCCGGCTCGTTTACACGTGGCAGTGGGAAGACGACCCCGATTATGCGAACCGCGAGACGTTGATCACCGTCGAGTTCATTGAACACGGCGGCTCAACCGAAATCCGCCTCACGCACGAGAATTTCCCGTCCGCCGAAAATGCCAAAAATCACGAATACGGCTGGACCGGCGCCCTCGAAAAACTTGCCGCGCTTCTCAACACCTAACCCACACACATCATGAGCGAACAAAACGAAATGGACAAAACTCCCGGCATCATCAGCTGGAACGAACTCGCCACGCACGACGCCGCGGCCAGTGGAAAATTCTACACCAGCCTCTTCGGCTGGGCGCGAGAGGACATGGACATGGGCGGCTTCACCTACACCGTGTTCAAAACCGGAGAACGTTCCGTCGCGGGAATGATCACGCTTCCGCCCGAGGCGAAGGACATGCCCGTGATGTGGCTCAACTACGTCACGGTCGAAAACCTGGAAGCCTCCGTCGCAAAAGCCCGCGAGCTAGGCGCGAAAGTCTGCAAGGACATCACCGCGATGCAAATGGGCCGCTTCGCTGTCATCAGCGATCCGCAGGGCGGGGTGATCGGGCTCTGGCAGTTCGCGTAAACGATCGCACGCAAGGAATCGCTCCATGCGCCGGTGAGTGGCGCATGGAGCCTTTCATTCTCGGCACGTGAGCGGACGGCGTCACGCTTGCGTGGCGGAATAAAACCGCGCCGTGATTCATCGCACACACGATGAAACATCGAGTTCTTGGAGCGGTGACAGTTCTCGCAGCTTGCGCGGCGGCATACGGCGTGCCGGTGACGTTCGAGAGCGGACCTGCGCAGGCCGCGCTGCTCGAGCTTTTCACATCCGAGGGCTGCAGCAGTTGCCCGCCCGCGGAAACGTGGCTCTCAAAACTTCGCGACGATCCGGCACTTTGGAAAAAAGTCGTCCCGGTCGCTTTTCACGTGGATTACTGGGACAATCTCGGCTGGCCGGATCGCTTTGCCTCGCCGGTCTTCACGCAGCGTCAGAGCGACTATGCGGCGTCATGGAAATCGAGCGGCGTCTATACGCCATGCTTCGTCCTGAATGGGCGCGAGTGGGCCCGCGGCGAGTTTCCCGTCGCCGCCGGGGATGCCGGTGAGCTGCGTGTGACGGTTGCGGATGCGACGCACGTCACCATTTCCTACAAGCCTGCGCGGACGCTGGCCAATCCGCCGGTGGCCGGGCTTGCGCCGCTGGCAGGAGGCATCGTGAGCGATGTGCGTCGCGGCGAAAATGCGGGACGAAAACTTCCCCACGAATTTGTCGCGCTCGCATTGATTTCCACGCCGATGGAACTGGTCAACGGCGAGTGGACGGCGAAATTCACGCTGCCGGAAAAAACTGCCGCGCCGCCTTCCGCGCTCGCCGCGTGGGTGCATCCGGCGGACGACACCACTCCGCTGCAAGCCGCGGGAGGGTGGCTGTGACCATAAATCCTCACGCATGCCGCGCGGCGGGGCAGGCCAGCTCCAGCCGCTCCAGCAATTGCGCGACGATTTTTTTGCCGGCGAAGATTTCTTCCGCGACCCGGCGGGCCGATGCGCAAGCCGCGTCGTAGTCCGCTTCGATTTCGCGCATGAGGCGGAGTGCGTCGTCGGTGGTGGCAAATGCGCGGAGGCCGGGGTGCTCGCCGACGAGCGCCGTCCAGCCTGTATCCATCGCGATGACGGGCCGGCCGTGCGAGAGATAGACCATGCTGCGATCGCTCATCCAGCCGGTGCGTGCGGTGATGTAGCCGCGCTTGGCGACGCCGAGTTCACCGGCGCTCGAGGTGATGAACGCGCGGTAGCTTTCGAGCGTGGCGCAGACTTCGTTCACGCGCGGCAGTTGCCAGCCGGCCGCCGTGAAGGGCGCGAAGTCCGGCCAGTCGGGGCGGAGGTCGCTGGCGACGATGATGGGCACGCTGGCGCGGGCGGGCAGGTCAATGATCTCGAGGAAACTGTCGCTCTTTGGCAGGAGCTCGAGGTCGCCGAGGTCGGCGCGTTCGCCGGAATACCAATGCGCGACGGTCGTCCAGGGACGCACTCCAGTCGCCGGCGGCGCGGAATTGAAAAGCGTGACGGGCGCGGGAGGCAGCGTGGGGATCCAGTCGCGGCCGCACATGGGCATGAGGCAGTCCGGCGCGCCCGCCGCGGCGCCGAGGGTGACGAACTGGTCGTGCCCGTCGAAATTCATGTCGCAATCGTAACCGGCGGCCCAGACCTGCGTGTAGGCCGGGTCCACGTCGAGGTAGGCTTTCGTGCGAATGCCATCGAGAAGGTCGAGCGGGTGGAACTGGCCGGAGTAGTTGAGGAAAAGATCGGCGTCGCGCGCAAAGCGGCAAAACTCCGCGGTCTGCGGCGACCTGCCATCAATGAACAACGTTTCGCGGCCCTCGAATCCGAAGAGCCGCGCAAATTCAGCCCACGCGCGGCGGTTGATGCTGAGCGCGGGCGGGCAGGGGATGCCAGCCTCATCCACGCAATCGGCGGCGGCGATGTCCTCGACGATCCAGATGTCCCATCCGAGCTGGCGGAAGGCTTCGAGCCAGTTGAGCGTGGCGCAGCGGTGCCCGGCGGAGTGGAGGGGCATCCTCGCTTCGACGATGGCCATGACAAGGCGTTTGCGCATGTTGTTATCTTCGCGGAGAAGTGGCGCGGGGCAATGCCGTTTCGCCGAGATATTTGCGAATGGCACGGCTGCAATTTCTCCTTTCCCGCGCCGGGGCGACGGCTAGGATGCGCCGCTCATGGATACCACCCTGGTTTTGTTGAAGCCCGATTGCGTGGTCGGCCGCAAGGTTGGCGAAGTGATCAAGCGGTTCGAGGCGGCGGATTTTCAAATTCGCGGCTGCAAGATGTTCAAGGCGGGCGCGGCGCTGCTCAAGGAGCACTACGCGCACATTGCGGACAAGCCGTTCTTTCCCGAGCTCGAGGCGTTCATGAGCTCCACGCCGGTGATTGCGCTGGCGTTGGCCGGTGAGAATGCGGTGGAGCGCGTGCGCGCGATCATCGGGCCGACCGATTCGAAGAAGGCCGACAAGGGCACGGTGCGCGGCGATTTCGGCGTGGACGTGATGGTGAACATCGTGCACGCGTCGGACTCGAACGAGAACGCGGCCATCGAGTTGAAGCGATTTTTCGTGCCCGGCGAGTTGTTCGACTACGAGATGGCTTATGTGGGTTGAAGAGTTGCAGTGCTGAAGAGTTGAAGCGGAACTCCCCTCTTTAACTCTTTAACGTTTCCACCCTTTAACTGGCAAAAATCCCGTCAGGGATTTTTGCTCGTGCGCTTGACGCTGACTTTTACGGATGGGCTCACCTGGCCGTCGTCCGAAATGGCGCGCACCCAATAGGCCGCGGTCTTGCCGACGCGGAGGTCCGTGGCGCGGTAGTTCCAGTTCGTGGTGCCGTTCGCACCGGAATAGACG
>JBOHXO010000508.1:0-7701 GCA_050737475.1 Chthoniobacterales bacterium | reverse complement strand
GCTCCGGCGTCATGCCGATGCCGGTGTCCTTCACGGCGATGCGGATGCGGTCGCCGGCTGTGTTTGTCATGCGGTCGGCGGTGAGCGTGATCACGCCCTTCTCGGTGAATTTCGAGGCGTTGCTGAGCAGGTTGAAGAGCGTCTGGCGGACTTTCGTGAGGTCGGCGCGCATCGTGCCGAGGCCGGCGGCGGCCTGGACTTCGAGGCGGTTCGCATTTTTTTCAATCAACGGCTGCACGGTGCCGACGACATCGGTGATCATGTCGGAAACCCGAAAGGCCTCGAGGTAGATCGTCATTTTGCCGGCCTCGATTTTCGAGAGATCGAGAATGTCGTTGATGAGCGCGAGCAGGTGCTTGCCGGCGTTGCGGATTTTCTGGAGATCAGGAATGAACGACTGCTGGTCGAGGTCCTCGGCCTCCTCGACGAGCATTTCGCTGTAGCCAATGATGGCGTTCATCGGCGTGCGCAGCTCGTGGCTCATGTTCGCGAGGAAGGTGCTCTTCGTGCGGTTTGCGGATTCCGCGGCATCGCGCGCATGAATGGCCGCGCTGGTGGCGATCTCGGCGCGCTGGAGCGCGTCGGAAAGTTTTGCCGCGAGCACGAACGAGACGATGAGCACGGCGAGAATGACGATTCCCATTACGGCATAGGCCTGCCAGATCATTTGAAAGGTCACGTGCGAGACATCGGGCAGATACATCGCGCCAAGGACTTCGTAATCCCACGGTGCGAACGCCTGCCGGTAAACAACCCAGTCGCCTCCCCCTTTCCCCGCGACGAGTTTGCGGGCCATCGGGGCGAGCGGCGAATCCCCGTCGGGAAAGATGACCTGGTCGTCCGGATCGAGCAGCGCGAAAAATCCGTGGTCGAGGATGCGGCGCTGCTCGAGCGTGTGGTGAATGGCCGTGAGGGTCTCCAGCGAATAGCCGACGTAATAGATTCCGATGGTGGCGCCCGAGGCGTCGCGGATCGGCTCGTAGCCGGTGATATAGGGTTTGCCGAGAATGTTCACGACGCCGTAGAACGGCTCGTCGCGCCGGATCTCCGCAATCACCCGGCCCTTGGGATCGAGCATGGTGCCCACGGCGCGGCCGCCTCCGGCTTTCGGGACGTTCGTGGAAATGCGCAGAAAATTGTCGCCCTGCCGCAGGAAGATCGTCGCCGTGCCGCCCATCAATTCCTTGACGCGGTCCACCACCTCGAACGCTCCCGACATCGCGTGATCGCCGAAGAACAGCTCGTCACGCACCGCGCCGTCCGTGCCGGGGATCTTGCGCAGGCTGGGTGGTCCGAGCCGCGAGGTCTCGAGCTTGAGCACCTGCATCGAGGCGTAGACGAGACTCATGTAGGTCGAATTCGTCGCGTCGAGCACGTCCATCACGTGGCTGATTTTCGTGTGGACCTGCAGTTCCGCCTCGGTGCGCACCTGATCGGTAATGCGGCGATAGCCCAGCCAGCCGGCCACGGTCACTGCGAACACGACGAGCACGAACCAGAGCGTGATCTTGAATCTGAGGGACGTGTGCATGCCGCCGCGTCAAAATAAAAGGCGGCACCCCGCGAACAAGCTCTTTCGGGGCGCAACGCCCGCTTACAAAAGCAGCAACGTCGCGAGCCCGAGGAATGTGCCCATGCTCACCACATCTGTCGCAGTGGTGAGAAAAATGCTCGATGCCGTCGCCGGGTCCGCGCCGAGGCGCTTCATCGTGGTCGGCACGACCACGCCGGAAATTCCGCTGATCACGCAGGCGCCGACCATGGCGAGCCATGTGACGAGAGCGAGGCCCCAGGGCGTGCCATGCTCGGGTTTGTTCCATGTTGCGTAAACGAACATGCCGGCCGCCGCGGAAATCCCCACCAGCGCGCCGTTGCAAAAACCGAGGATCGCCTCCTTGCGCAACGCCTTCCATGTGCTGCCGGGGCCGAATTCGCCGAGCGTCATGCCGCGCAGTGTAACCGCGAGCGCCTGGCAGCCGGTATTTCCCGACTGGCCGGCGAGCACGGGCAGGAAGACGGCGAGCAGGACGATTTGTGCGAGCGTGTGCTCGAAGATTCCCACCACGAACGCCGCGATGAACGCCGTCAGCAAATTGAGCTGCAGCCACGGGTGGCGCGAAAGCAGGCTGCGCGGCCACGGTGTGGCGAGGCGCTCCTCCTTGGTGACACCGACCATCGAGCCGGCCTGCGCGCTCAGCTCGACGGCCTGCTGCTCGAACATCGTCTGCCCGCGCACGAGGCCGCAAAGTTTTCCTTCGTCATTGACGACGGGATAAACGGGATAGTGCTTGTCGAGCGTCGCCTTCATCGCGTCGAGCAGCGGCATCGAGGCGGTGAGCGCGAAAATGGATCGCAGCATGATCTGATCGAGTCGCTGCGTTGGTTCCGAGAAGAGCAGGTCGCGCATCGTGATCACGCCGATCAATTTCCCGGCGGGATCCACCACCCAACAGTAGGTGATGAACGCTTTCTTCACGAGCTCGCGCAGCGCCTCGGTCGTCTGCGCCACGGTTTGCTCGGGCGGAAACACCGCGATCGGTGGCTCCATGAGGCTGCCGATGGAATCCTCGGGATACTGCTTGCCGATTTCCCATTGCTTCACGAGTTCGGCCGGGGCGGCGGAAAGAATGCGCGCGCGGGCCTCGTCCGTGGAGAGCCGAAGGATCGCGGCTGTCTCGGACGGCAGGAGCTCCGCAAGCACGGCGATGGCGTTGGCGGGCGGCTGCGTGGCCAGCAATTCAGCGGCTTCGCGAGGGCCGAATGTTTTGCACCGGGCGTGCAGTTCAGCATGGTTCAGAATTTCACTCATGCGCGTCGAACGCAGATTTGTGCTGCGATTTGCACGAAAAGGGAAGCCCGTTCTGGTCTGATCTCATTCCGCGAAACATCCGGAACAATCGCAAGCCGTGCAAGGTCAGCCGCCGGGGGCTGGAATCTGGCGCATTGGGACGACGGCATCCGCGGTGTCCATGGCCACGGACGCAGCAGCCAGGGCATCCCGGCATGCCTCCCAATCCGGTCTGTAGACGCGCGTCCGATACAGGTCGAATTTGGTGCCTCTTTCATCGGTGAATGGCTGGGAGGGAACGAAACGAAATCGCCGGTAAAAGGTTTCGGAGCCGCCTGCCGTGGAGAGGAAAACCTGCCACTGGAGCTGAGGCGAAGGCAGCGTGGCAAGTCTGGCGAGCAACAGCGCCGTGCCGTATCCCTGCTTGTGAGAGTCGGGATGAATCATTCCGTTGCTGAGACCTGCCACTTCGCCATCCGGGTGCTTCAGCATGTGGATGCCGCCAAAGCCGCGAACCTCTCCCTCCACCTCGCACATCAGCAACAAATCGCTGCGGCTGCGCAGCCATTTGGAAAAAAGATCCAGATAACCGGCGGGGAAGCGCCCGGGTTCGTTGAGGCTGTAGATGGCGACGCAGGTGTCGTAATCGGCGTCGTTGAACTCCCGAAAACGGCACTCTGGCAATGGATGCCTGCCCGGAGGAATGGAGAAGCGATCAGGTTCGCTGAATGCGCGCTTAAGCCATTCGATCATCGGTATCGTGCAGTCGGTCAGTAAACGACGCGCACCGGCATGCCGACCTTCGCATTCGCGAAAAACTCGGCCGCGACCAGCTTGCTCATGCGTATGCAGCCGTGCGAAGCCGGGGAGCCGGGCACGGGAATCACGCCCTGATGCATTCCGACACCGGCTCCGGTGAGCCGCATCCAATAGGGCATGGACGCGCCTTCGAATCGCCCGCCCGGCGGCACGGCGTCCTCGCGAATGTCGGCATCGTAATTCACGACGTTGCCGCTCGCGTCATACATCCAGCCGTAGAGGTCGGAGACTTTGTCCGGAATTTTTTCCATCACGCGGAATTTCCCCGACGGCGTGTCGTAGCCTTCCTTGCCCGTGGCGATGAGCGCCACGCCCGCGAGCTGGTCGCCCTTGTAAAAATAAGCGCGCTGCTCGGTGAGATTAATGATGATCGAGGGCGCGCCTTCGCCGCCATTCCAGTAGCTCACGTTGTCCACCACCTCCACGGGCGCACCGTATTGATTTCGACCGGAGTAAATCGTGTTCGGGTTCTCGCCGGCGCATCCCGCGAGCAAAAGCGTGGCGATCAATCCTGCGGCCGTGACGAAGTGCATAGGTTTCGTTGGTAACATCAAATCAATCGCTGCTCAATCGCGAACCGGTTGCCGAGCCGCATGAATAAATGCGCCGCGGTGAGGTGATCATTCGGCGGCGGGTTTTGGGCGCGACCCGAAAATGGCCGAGCCCACGCGCACGATCGTGGCCCCCTCCTCCACGGCGATCTCGAAATCGCCGCTCATTCCCATCGAAAGCGTGCCGAACGGCAGCCCGGTTCGCGCGGCGACGCGGTTGCGCAATTCCCGCAGCGCACGGAAATGCGGTCGCGCCGCCTCGGGCTCGTCGTCATACGGCGCGATGGTCATCAAGCCCTCGATTTGCAGCCGCTGAAGCCCGAGCAACGCGTCGAGTTCGCGCTCGACCGCATCGGGGCGGAAGCCGAATTTCGTGGCCTCGCCGGCGACATTCACCTCAAGCAGCACGCGCGGAAATTTCCCGTCCTCCGCGGCGATGCGATCCATCGCCTGCGCGGTTTCCATGCAGTCCACGCCATGGAAAAGCTCGAACAGCGGCAGCGCGCGGCGGATTTTATTTTTTTGCAGATGCCCGATGAAGTGCCAGTGCAGCGCGCCGGGCAGGTCGGGAATTTTCGCGGCGGCCTCCTGCACCCGGCTCTCGCCGAACAAGGATTGGCCGGCCTCCCAGGCCGCACGCACATATTCCGCGGGGAAAGTTTTTGAGACCGCGACGAGCTGCACGTCGTCCACGCTGCGCCCGCATCGGGTCGCCGCGGCGGCGATGCGGCCGCGGATGGCTTCCAGATTTTGCTCGATCTCGCTCATAAGAAAATTTCGCCAATGCCGGTTGGACTATCCCGTCGAGACTACCAGTTTCTTCCGGGCGGCGAAAGCGAACGGCATCAATTTCAACATGCGGCTCATTGAACGCCCGGTCATCGCCATGCTTGAAAAAATGGAAAGGAACCATCATTAATGGGGAACACCCCCCACCCCATGGAAAACGGACTCCCAGCCGGCGCAGCCGTCGGCGTGATTGGCGGCAGCGGACTCTACGACATCGAAGGTTTCGAGGGAGCGCAGGAACATGTCATCGAAACGCCATTCGGCCCGCCTTCGGACGCCATTGTCGGCGGCACCTTGCACGGCAGGACGGTTTATTTCCTCCCGCGCCACGGACGCGGACACCGCATCGCTCCGCACGAGATCAATCATCGCGCGAACATCTACGCGCTCCGCTCGCTCGGCGTGCGCTGGTTGATTTCGGTGACCGCGGTCGGCAGCCTGCAGGAGCGTTACGCGCCGCGCGACATCGTGCTGCCCGCGCAATTTTACGACCGGATGAGCTGTCGCGAGCGGCACACTTTCTTCGGCGGCGGCATCGTCGCGCACATCAGTTTTGCGGAGCCGATCTCCACGCAATTGCGCACGACGCTCGCGCAGACCTGCTCGGCGCTGCGCAAGAACTACCACTCCGGCGGCACGCACATTTGCATGGACGGCCCGGCTTTCTCGACACGCGCGGAATCCGAGACCTACCGCAAGGCGGGCTTCGACGTGATCGGCATGACCACCCTCCCCGAGGCAAAACTGGCGCGCGAGGCGGAGATCGCATTCGCCGCGATGGCGATGGTCTCGGATTACGATTGCTGGAAAACGAGCGAGGACCCCGTGACGGCGGAGTCCGTGAGTTCGCATCTCGAGGCGAATGCTGCGACCGCAAAGGAAGTGCTTTCGAAGGTCATTCCGCGCATCCCAACGGAACCGAACTGGCCGGAACACTGCGCGCTGGACGATGCGATTGTCACCAGTCGTGCGGATTGGCCGCAGGAAACACTCGACAAGCTTCGCGTGCTGCTGGAACGGTTCCAGTAGCACACATGAGTTTTTGGTCCCACCTTGCGGCGGTTGCCGCGCTTTCGCTCGCGGCCTGCCAGTCCGTCCGCACACAGACACCGACGCTCGACCAGCCGGTCAATCTGTCCATCAACGCGCCGGAGTCCGCGCTCCCCACGCCGACACCGCCGCCCCCGACTCCCGCGCCCGTCCAGTATTCCTACAGCTCGGTGCCCGGTGTGGGACGCGTGATTGCGATGACATTCGACGACGGCCCGAGCGAAAAACTCACGCCCATGCTGCTCGATATTCTCAAGCAACGGAACATTCATGCGACGTTCTTCGTCGTGGGACAGAATGCGGCGGAGTATCCCGACATCCTCAAGCGCGCGGTCGCGGAAGGGCATGAAATCGGCAACCACAGCTGGAACCACCCGCAGTTGACGGCGCTGAGCGCGGACGGCGTGAAGAGCCAGATCGAAAAGACGAACGCGGCCATCCGTGCGGCGATCGGGCACAATCCGGTGGTGATGCGACCGCCATATGGCGCGACGAGTGTGAGGCTCGACAAGCTTTTTGCCGAAACCTACGGCATGAAGGTGATCCTGTGGTCGGTGGATCCGCTCGACTGGAAATATCGCAACTCCGAGCGCGTAAAGCGGCAGATTCTTGCGCAGGTCACGCCCGGCGCGATCGTTTTGTCGCACGACATTCATGCGACCACGGTCGCCGCGATGCCGGACACGCTCGATGCGTTGAAAGCCGCGGGTTATAAATTCGTAACGGTCTCCGAACTGCTCGCGATGAAAAAAGAAGCCGCATCCGTGACACCATCGCCAACGCCCTCGGCGGTCATCACGCCACCGGCGACGCCCTCACCGACTCCCGCGACCACAGTCACGCCCTACAAGGTGGATCGCTATGACTCGACGCCCACAAGCGACGGCAGCGCGACACAGTAGGCGGAAAATTGCGGCGCCCAGCCGAGCGCGCGAAGGCGGGCGTTGCTCACGCGTTTGCTGGTCCAGCCGCGTTTGCGATTCATGTCAGCGGGGCCCTCGGGCGGTGGCGGTTGATTCAAAAAATCCGCGATCCAGCCGTAAACTTCGCGCTGCGTCGCGGGCGTGTCGTCCGCGACGTTGTAGATTTCGCCGGGTGCGCCGGATTGCGCCACCGCGAGCACGGCGCGAGCGGCGTCGTCGCGGTGAATTTGATTGATCCAGCGGTGGCCGCCATCCTCGAGCACGGCGGAACCTCCGCGGAATTTTCGGAGAAGCACCGAGCGTCCGGGGCCGTAAATGCCCGCAAGCCGCAGCACGTTGCCACCCGCGCGGAGGGCGATGGATTCAGCTTCCAGAAGCAATTCACCCGTCTCGCGCTGCGGTTCCGCCGGGCTGGTTTCGTGCACCCACGCGCCGTCGGCCTGTGCATAAACCGAGGTGCTGCTCGTGAAAATCAGACGCGCTTCGGGAAATTTTTCGGACAGTCGCGATGCGCCATTCACGTAGATGTTTCGATAAGCATCCGCGCCGCCGCGGCCGGAACTGGCGCAGTGCAGCACGAGATCGAATGCGCCATGCTGCGCACGCACGGCGTCGAGCGATTCCGCCGAGGAAATGTCCGCGGCCGTCGCGGCGGGAAATTTTTCGGCGAGTCGCGCCACGGATTCCTGGCTTGCCGTGAGCGGGACGACCTCCCAGCCCGAGGACAAAAAAAAGCCGGCTGCGGATTCACCAAGGAACCCGCAGCCGGCAATTAAAAGAC
>JBOHXO010000507.1:0-4381 GCA_050737475.1 Chthoniobacterales bacterium | reverse complement strand
GGCTGGGCCGCGCGCTGCATTCATGAAACGCCTTGTCCTCGGCACGCGCGGCAGCGATCTCGCGCTTGCACAGACCCGCCTCATTGCCGCACAACTCCGCACCGCCACTCCCGCACTCGAGATCGAGCAGAAAATCATCCGCACCACCGGCGACGAACGCCTCGACGTGAGCCTCAGCGCGCCGGGCTCGCTCGACAAGGGTCTGTTCACGAAGGAACTCGAAGAGGCATTGCTGCGCGGTGAAATTGATGCAGCGGTCCACAGCTTGAAGGACCTGCCGGTGGACCAGCCCGCGGGCCTCATTATCGGCGCAATTCCAAAACGTGAAGACCCCGGCGACGTGCTTGTTTCCAAGGCCGACGGCGGACTCGATGCCCTGCCGCACGGCGCGGCGGTGGCCACCAGCAGTCTGCGTCGGAAATGCTTCCTGCTCGCGCACCGGCCCGATCTCGCGATTCACGACATCCGCGGCAATGTCCCCACGCGCATCCGAAAACTTGCGGAATCCAGCACACTCGCCGCGCTCGTTCTCGCAACCGCAGGCTTGCGACGGCTGAAGGCCGCGGACGTCGCGCTTGCGCTGGAAGGCCTGCATGTCTCGCCGCTCGAATTCATCCTTCCCGCGCCGGGCCAGGGCGCAATCGCAATCGAATGCCGCGCGAATGATGAAGCCACGCTCACCGCGCTCGCGGCGATTCACGACGAAGCCACCTCGGATTGCGTGCGGGCCGAGCGCGCCGTGCTCGCCGGACTCGGAGGCGGCTGTCACATGCCGCTCGGGGCGCTCGCGAATTTCACGGAGGGCTCGTTGTTTCTGCGGGCCGTATGGTTCCCCGATGCCGCCGCCAATCTGCGAACCGCCGAACATCGCGGCGCGTGGCGCGAGGCTGCGGCAGCCGTCGTGACGCAACTCACCGCCTAACCGGCGAGCGCCCGCGAGCGGGAATACATGCGGATTTGCACCGCCAGCCCGACGATCAAACAGATGCCGAATATGATCGGCTCGAAAATGTGATCCACGGGCGTCGCCTCCGCGATCATCAACGCACCCGTGATCACCGAGAGCAGGATCAACATGGGATCAAACAACACCGTGAGCATCACGGCGGCCAGCAGAGCACCCGCAATGAACGCAACCCAAAGTCCGCTCTCCGTGTGCAGACCGGCCACCGGAGCCAGACGAAGAGCAAGCATGCCACCCGCGAAGCCGCCTGCAATCGCGACCGCGATGCGCTGCAGCACCACCGCCAGCCCCGCGGAAATCGCTCCCACGAGGATCGCGAGCAACAGCATGAGCCAGTCGGCGATTCCCTTGAAAATCTGAAATCCAAACTGCAGCCCGCAGAAAAATCCGACAATGCCGACAAAGACCCAGAACAGGCGCCGGCCGAGAAACAAAATCAACAACCCGCCGATGATCTGCGCCGCCGGTGTGAGCGAAAGCGCTGTGTCGTCCATGAATCATCTTTTTCAGCGGCGGGCGGGATTGTCACGGTCAATTAATGAAGCCGGTTTTGCGCTGACGGACCGGACTTGCAGCCTGTAGGATGGGCTTCCCATGGCCATTTGTTATCTCGTAGGCGCAGGCCCGGGCGATCCGGGATTGCTCACGCTGCGCGGAAAAGCCTGCCTCGAGCTGGCGGAGGTCGTCGTTTACGATTACTTGAGCAACCCCGAGCTGCTGCGCTTTGCGCCGGAGGCGGCGGAGAAAATTTATGTCGGCAAAAAGGCCGGCGCGCACACGCTCACGCAGGAGGAAATCAACGCGCTGCTCGTCGCGAAGACGGCTGAGGGCAAGGTTGTCGTGCGGCTGAAGGGCGGCGATCCGTTTGTATTCGGCCGCGGCGGCGAGGAGGCGGAGGCGCTGGCGGCGGCGGGATTGAAATTCGAAATCGTGCCGGGCATCTCGTCGGCGATCGCAGGCCCGGCGTATGCGGGCATTCCGGTCACGCATCGCGGCTGCAACACCGCGCTCACGATTTTTACCGGACACGAGGACCCGTCGAAGCCGGAAAGCTCGATCGACTATGCGGCCATCGCATCCGCGCCGGGCACGAAGGTGATGCTCATGGGCGTGGAGCGGCTCGAGGCAATCACTACCGGGCTCGCCACGGCCGGCATGACCGCGGACACGCAGGTCGCGCTGGTGCGCTGGGCCACGACGGGCCGGCAGGAAACGCTCACGGGCACGCTCGCGAACATCGCCGGCAAGGCGGCGGCCGCGAAGTTCAAGGCGCCGGCGGTCGCGGTATTCGGCGGGGTCGTGGATTTGCGCGGGGCATTGAACTGGTTCGAATCGCGTCCGCTTTTTGGCAAACGCATCGCCGTCACCCGCACGCGCAAACAAGCCGGCGCGCTGATCGAAAAACTGCGCGAGCTCGGCGCCGACGCCTACGAGCTGCCGACGATCCGTATCGAACCGCCGAAAAACAAACGCGCGTTTTACGAACTCGTGAAGGACGCGCACACCTACGATTGGCTCGTCTTCACGAGCCCGAACGGCGTGGACGCGTTCTTCGAGGCGTTCTACTCGCTCTACAAGGACGCGCGCTCGATCGGCGGCGTGCGCATCGCGGCCATCGGACCTGCGACCGCGGAAAAGGTGCGCGGCTTCCACCTCGCCGTGGATCTGCAGCCGGAGAAATACGTCGCGGAGGAAATCGTGAAGTCGCTGCAGGCCGAGACGACGGTCGAGAATTTGAAAATCCTGCTCGCCCGTGCCGAGGGTGCGAGGGAATTACTCGCCGACGAGCTCGAAAAACTCGGCGCGATCGTGGACGAGGCCATCGCCTACCGCACGGTGCCGGAAAGGGACGACGTGACCGGCGGAATCGCGCGGTTTCGCGAGGAAGGCGCGGATGCGATCACGTTCACGAGTTCCTCGACCGCGGAAAATTTTGCGGCGCTCAAGCTGCCGCTGCCGGCGGAATTGAAGATGGCCAGCATCGGGCCGATCACGTCGGCGACCATGCGCAAGCTCGGCATGGACGTGGACATCGAGGCGAAGGTGCACGACATCCCCGGACTCGTGGATGCGATTTTGCGCGCGTTGAAATAACTACCGCGACTCATTGTTGCGCTTCTCGAGCGCTTTCATGAATTGCGCCTGCGGCCAGACGACCATTTCGTCGTCGCGCAACCAGCCTTTTTTCAGGACGGAGCCGCGGAGTTCGAGTTCGTAGGGTTTGCCGTCCACGACGAACGACGCGCTGTCAATGATGCCCGTTCCGCTTGTCCACGAGACGGTTTGCGAACCCTTCGCACTTTTCACCTCGAAATCGTAAAACGTAAAGCCCGGTTTGAATTTCGGGTCCACGACCTTTCGCTCGCCGGTGTATGTCATCGTGAAATCCGAAAATACAACGGCGTGATTTTTGGAAAACCGCACGATGGAGCCGTAGGCCGCAGGCGCCTTCTCGCCGGCACACGCCGTGGCGGCGAGCAGCAGGAACGCGATGAGTCGGTTAGCTTTTTTCATCGGATGAAATCTCGAGTTTGCCGGGGTGGCCGGTGGTGCTGTGGGCGACGTGCAGGCCGACGAGACGCGCGATCATGACGACGAGCATGATCTGCCCGATCACCGCCTCGAGCACGGAGAGGCTGCGCGCGAGGGAGCTGGCGGGGAGCACGTCGCCGAAGCCAACCGTCGTGAGCGTGGTGTAGCTGAAATAAATGAGCCACCCGGGCTGGTCGTAGAGATCAACGCTGGCGGCCATGGCGGGGTCGGTGAGGGTGAAGCTCTTGTGGTTGACGATCTCGAGCATGGCGTAGGCGTAGCCGCAGAGCGCTCCGGCGAGCAGATAGACGCAGGCGGCGCCGCAGAGCACGTTGCCATCAACGACCCGTGCACGGAATACGGCGCGCAGGATCGAGCCTGTCACGTAGAGTAGAAAGAGGGTCTGCGCAAAGAGATGCACAAAGTCGGGCACCCGCTGGCGGTCGGTGAGCAGGCTGGCAAGGCCGAGCAAGGCGAGGATTCCCCCGACGACGCAAATGGTCACCGCGCGGCGGTGGCTGCCGTGATTCCAGATGGCATAGGCTGCGGCAAGCGTGAGCAGGATGGTGAGCGGGGCGAGGCCGCCGGGACCTTCAGCGCCGGGCACGCGATGGGCGAATTCCGCGGTGAGCGGCGCGCCGACGATCATGACGAAGATGGCCAGCAGCAGGATGCCGAACGGATACGTGCGGACGAAGGTTGCGATCGCGTTCGGGCGGCGCTTCATTTCCGGCAGGATGCGCCGGGAAGTGGCGGCTTTCAAGGACCAGCTATTCCTCGGATTCCATCCGGAAGCTCACATTCTTGATCTGCGAGCCGGCGCAGGCGTTCATCACGTCAATCACGCGCTGGTAGTTCGCGTAGGCCTCCGGCGCGATGGTGACC
>JBOHXO010000506.1:0-2318 GCA_050737475.1 Chthoniobacterales bacterium | reverse complement strand
GCGCCGGTCGTGGCATCGGCGAGGCCATTGCCCGCCGTTTGGCCGACGAGGGTGCGAAGATCGCCGTCGTCAGCCGTTCCGAAGCCAACTCCCAAAAAACCGCCGATGCCATCAACGCCGCGCATCCCGAATTCGCGAAGCCCTACGCCGTGGACGTCGCCGACTTCGACGCCGTGCAAAAAACCGGCGAGCAGATCCTCGCGGATTTTGGCCGCGCGGACATTCTTGTGAACAACGCCGGCATCACCCGCGACACGCTGGCCATGCGCATGTCGAGCGAGGATTGGGACGCCGTGGTCAATACGAACCTCAAGGGCGCCTTCAACTTCACCCGCGCCGTGCTTCGCCCCATGGTCAAGCAGCGCGCCGGCCGCATCATCAACATCAGCTCCGTGAGCGGATTGATGGGGCTCGCGGGCCAGGCGAATTACGCGGCGAGCAAGGCCGGACTCATCGGCATGAGCAAGAGCATCGCGCGAGAACTCGCCTCGCGCGGCATCACGGTGAACGTGATTGCGCCGGGTTTCATCGAGACGGACATGACGGCCGTGCTTTCCGAGGAAATTCGCAAGGGCGCGCAGGCGCAGATTCCGCTCGCGCGTTTCGGGGCCGGTGACGACATCGCGGCGGCAGTTGCGTTTCTCGCGAGTTCGGAGGCCGCTTACATCACCGGCCAGGTGCTCGCAGTGGACGGCGGCATGAGCATGTAGAGGTCTCCATCGCGGTCCGTTGGTCCGAACGCAGGATTAATGCGTCGAGGACCAATGGAATCTCCACCGATAGGGAATTCCGAAGCCGCCGAGCTGAAATGTCCTGCTTGCGATGCTTCCGATGGACAGCCTGGAATACTCGGAAGCGTTGCAGTTCAGTTTGATGATCTCGTGCGAGGAATCGTCGAGAATCGAAAAATGATAGCTCCTGGATTTGCCGTGGTTGATCCATTTGCCTTGGATGGGACCGCTGTAAGTGACCATCGCTCCCGTGCCGGTAACCGCGTTCAACGCCATCAGCCATGGCCAGGACATCAGGAGCACGAGGGGATAAACGATGGCAGCGGTGATCCATGGGGACTTTTTTCGTTTTGTGACCGAGACGAAGTATTTTCGATGCCACCACGTATAGCCAAAAATCAAGGCGGCAAGCGGCAGCCAGAGATGGGAAGCCGAGAAATAAAAGCCGCCATTGTAAGTTGAATCAATGGCAATGAGGAAGAACAGGCCGCCGAGCAAGAAGGCCATGAAGATCCCATTGCGGAAACGGTAGAATAGCTCTGGCATGATGCTGGTCGCCCATCGGGAGTTTAGCAGGTGGGCGGATGGTGTGCCATCGAACGCGCGTGGAATCCGACCGGAAGGGGATTGCCGCACGCCGTCGCGACGGGCTAGGCTGCGCGGGCATGCTGCTCTATTTTCTCCGCCACGCCGAGGCTGAGGACGAAGTCACCTCCGACTTCGACCGCAAGCTCACGCCGAAGGGCCTGGAGCAGGCGGACAAGGTCGCGAAGTTTTGCGTTCGGTTCGGGCTCATTCCGGACATCATTCTTTCCAGTCCCGTGATCCGTGCCGAGCAGACGGCGCAGGCCGTGTCCAGGCGGCTCGACGGGCGCGAACTCGTGATCGAACGCTGGATCGCCTGCGGCATGACGCCGGAAACGTGCATCGAGTCGCTCGGCGCGTATGCGAAATTCGAGCACGTGATGATCGTCGGTCACGAACCGGATTTCGGCGAGACGATTGCCGCGCTTGTCGGCATGCCCGATTCCAGCCACCTGCACATTCGCAAGGCTTCGCTCACGGTTGTGGACATGCCGCGGCTGCGCGCCGGAGCGGGACGGCTCGAATTTTCCGTTCCGGTCAGGCTCATGTGACTTTACAGGACCCCATACGACTATGAAACCCGACATCATTCATTCCAAAGATTTCGTGAACGACGCCGTCGCGCTCATCGAAAATGCCGCCAACGAAGCCATTGCCGCGCGCGGCACGTTCAGCATGGCGCTGAGCGGCGGCAATACACCGAAGCCCGTCTTCGAGGCGCTGGCAAAGCGTCCGCTGGACTGGAGCAAGGTGATCATCACATTCGGCGACGAGCGCTGTGTGCCGCCCGACGACGAGCAGAGCAACTACCTGATGGCGCGTCGCACGCTACTCGACGCGATTCCGATTCCCGCGGAAAACGTGCTGCGCATGAAGGGCGAGATGGACCCCGCGGCCGCCGCGAAGGAATACGAGGCGGAACTCGCCGCGCGCGCCGGTTGCGACATTTTTCGGCACGATTTGATTCTGCTCGGCATGGGGCCCGACGGCCACACGGCGTCG
>JBOHXO010000505.1:0-6386 GCA_050737475.1 Chthoniobacterales bacterium | reverse complement strand
GCCCGCCTCCTCGCGAATGACTTCGCGGGCCGCTTTATCCTCGCGCAACCCCAGAAATACAGGCTGCCGAAGATGGTTGTCCCGCGTCCACTCCGCAAACTTCACCTGCCCCACCAACTCGGGTTTGATCCAATGGCAATGTTTCATCTCCGACGCGGTGATCGTTTTTCCCCATCGCGAAGCGTGCGGTTCGGGAAGATTTACGAATGGGCAATCCTTGCGTGCCAGCTTCGCGAACCGCGCATGCAGCGATCGCAGCAAGGCATGCGAGAAACCAGTCCCGACCTTGCCGCAAAAAATGAGCTTCCCCTTCCTCTGCACACCCACAAGCAACGCACCGATGAATTTTCGGGCGCCCTCAGGCTCCGTGTAGCCGCCGATCACGAATTCCTGCGCGCGCAACAATTTGAGTTTGAGCCACGCATCGCTGCGCCGTCCCGGCTCGTAGAGCGATTCCTTCCGCTTCCCGATCAACCCTTCCAATCCAAGGCTGCGCGCCTTTTCGAGCAAGAGGCCGGATTTATCTCCCAGCGCGGCGGAGTAGCGAATCACACCGGTTCCGGCGCCGATGATTTTTTCCAGCATCGCCTTCCGCTTTTCGAGCGGCACGTCGTGGAGATTCGCGCCGTTCAAGCGCAGAAGATCGAACGCGTAATAGTAAAGCGGCGGACGCTCCTCGCCCAACTCGTAGGCCTGCAGCCGCTGAAACGAGGAAATGCCCTTCTCATCCAGTGCGACGATTTCTCCATCAATGATCGCATCCTCCACGCGCAGTTTGGAAATTGCCTCGAGCAATTCCGGAAATTTCCCGCCGAGGTCCTTGTCGTTGCGGGAGAGCAATTGCGCCTCATCGCTGCCGCGCAAGGCGAGCGCTCGAAAACCGTCGAACTTGATTTCGTAAATCCAATCCGTCCCTGCAGGCGCGCGTGCGGCCAGCCTCGCCATCATCGGCTGCACGAATTTCGGAATCGGCGTGGATTTGATTTTCTTCGCGGCCTTTGGCTTTGACCGCCAGACGCGGTCGCCCACGGCAAGCTGTTTCATCGTTTTTCCGGAGGTCGCAGACATGTCGTCCATGGATTTCGAAACCGGCTTCATGCTCTCACCGCCCCGAATGAGCAGCCATTGGTCACCGTCGCGCAACCGGACGAGATACCACTCGCCCTGCAGCTTTTTCCCTTTCAGGACGAAATGCAGTTTGCCGGCGGCGAGATCCTTCGCCGGCGTCCTGCTCAGTGGCTCGAACGTGCCTGTGTCCCAGACCATCACAGTCCCGCCGCCATACTCGCCCTTCGGAATGCTTCCCTCGAAGCCGATGTAGGCGACGGGATGGTCCTCCACGTGCACTGCCAGACGCTTTTCACCGTGCTCAAACGGGATGCCCTTTGGAACAGCCCACGATTTCAATTTCCCACCGATCTCCAGGCGGAAATCGTAGTGCAGCCGTGAGGCCGCGTGCTTTTGAATGACAAAGCGATGTCCGGCCTTTGCGGCTTTGCCGCCGCTTGGTTCCCGCGTCTTTTTGAAATCGCGCTTGCGCTTGTATTCGCTGAGCGACATGGCCGCCTAGGCAGCCTTCCGGCGCGGCTGCGATCGCGAGGTTTTCTTCGCCGGCTTCGGCTTCGATTTTCCAGCCGTTTCCTTGATGCTCTGCTGCAGGACGGAGACAAGATCAATGACGTTCGTGGGCTTTGCGTGCTTCGACGCCTTCGGTGCGCTGCGTCCCCCGTGTTCGATTTTTTCCTCGATCATTTTTTCGACGGCATCGCGATATTCGTCGGCGTAATCCTCGGGGCGCCATTTCGCGCTCATGCTTGAAATCAGCTGCCTGGCCATCGTCATCTCGGCCTTCGCCGGAGCTTTCGCCTTCGGGGCCTTGAATTCATCGGCATCGAGAAGTTCATCCGGAAAATGCATCAATTCGAGCATGAGTCCCTGCTCCTGCGGCTTCACGGCCGCGAGATGCTGGCGGGTCTTGATCACCACCTTGGCAATCGCGATTTTCCCGGTCTCGTTCAACGCCTCGCGCAACAACACGTAGGCGCGATCTCCACCTTTGGCCGCCTCCATGTAATAGGGCTTGTAGAAAAGCAGCGGATTCACTTCCTCGATCGCGACGAAATTCAGGATGTCCACGGTCTGCGTCGCTTCGATGTCCACGCGGGCAAAATCCTCATCCTTCAAAACCACGAATTTCCCCTTCTCGTATTCGTAGCCTTTCACGAGGTCCGGCCAGGCCACCTCCTTGCCGTCCACTTCGGCGACGCGTTTGTAATTTACGGGACTGAGGTCTTTTCCGCGGAGCAGACGGAACTTCAATTCCTCGCGGCGCGTGGCCGGATAAAGCGAAACGGGAATGTTAACGAGGCCAAAGGTGATGGCGCCGTTCCAGATGGCTCTCATGATGTGCAGAGTTCAGACAATATTCGTATCTCGCGCCGTCGCCGGAGGCATCTTCACTCACTTCACGGTCGGCGGAAGAGAGCAAGAATCAGCACGATCACCAGCAGCAGACCCAGACCGCCGCTCGGATAGTAACCCCAGCCCGCGCTGTATGGCCATGCCGGCAGGGCGCCGAGAAGGAGAAGGACGAGGAGAACGAGAAGAAGGAGTCTCATGCCGGTGAATCGCAACACGCGAATCGCTTGGCCGTATGATTCTCCCGCATCCAAACACGTCCCGCGATTCCTCGATACGAGCATCGTTCCGGGCAATTGCGAATCCAGTGATCATGACGACCAAAGATCAGTTTTCGATGCAGGACCCGCGGAAACAATATCCGAAGCCCAAATTCAAAAAACAGCCACAGCGCGCGCCTGGCCTCGCGAAGAAAATGAAGCCGAAACCGGATCACGGCGAGACTTCGTATAAAGGCTTTGGACGTCTGGCGGGGCGTAAAGCGCTCATTACCGGCGGAGACTCCGGCATCGGTCGCGCGGTGGCCATCGCCTTTGCGCGTGAGGGCGCGGATGTCGTTCTCAATTATCTGCCGGCCGAGGAAGCCGATGCAAAGGAAGTCGTCGCTCTGATCGAAACGGCCGGGCGCAAGGCCGTGACGCTTCCTGGTGATATCAGTAAGGAAAAGTTCTGCGTTTCGCTCATTGCGAAAGCCGCGAAGGCCCTGGGCGGGCTGGATATTCTGGTCAATGTCGCGGGCAAGCAGCATGCCACCGCGAAGATCGCCGACGTCACGACGGAGCAGTTCGATCTCACGTTCAAGACGAACGTCTACGCGATGTTCTGGCTCTGCAAAGCCGCGCTTCCGCTGATGCCTCCGGGTGCGACGATCATCAATACGGCGTCCATCCAATCCTATTCCCCGTCCGAGGATTTGCTGGACTACGCGACCACGAAGGCGGCCATCGTCGCTTTTACAAAATCCCTCGCCAAGCAACTCGCTCCAAAGGGCGTTCGCGTGAATGCCGTTGCGCCCGGCCCGATCTGGACGCCCCTGCAGCCGAGCGGCGGCCAGCCGCAGAAAGACATTCCAGCTTTTGGCTCGCAAACTCCGCTCGGACGTCCCGGCCAGCCCGCGGAACTCGCACCAGTTTACGTGCTGCTCGCTTCGCAGGAGTCGAGCTACGTCACCGGCGAGACCTATGGGGTCACTGGCGGAAATCCGACGGCGTAAATCCATTTACCAACGCATTCGCTTTTATGAAAAAAGATTCCGTCTGGAACGACACGTCGCTCTCCCTCGAATTTCCCACGCTGCACGATGCCGTGGCAGTGGACGTCCTGATCGTCGGCGGCGGCATCACCGGTCTCACCACCGCGTATTTGCTCAAACAAGCAGGCCGTCGAGTTGCAGTCGTTGACCAGCAGGACATCGGCGGTGGCGAGACATCTCACACGACGGCGCATCTGACCCATGTGACGGACGCCCGCCTCCACGAACTGGCAGGCAAATTGGGCAACGATGCGGCACGGGCTTTCTGGGAATCCGGACGCGCGGCGATCGAGCAAATCGGAAGCCTGGCGGAGGAGTTGGACGTTGATTGCGAGTTCAGGAAAGTCCCGGGGTATCTATTCGCGGCGGAGGAAAAAGACGCCGAGGCGGAAAGCAAAACCTTGAAGGAAGATGCGCGACTGGCGGCGGATTTCGGATTCGATGCCACCTGGATCGGGAGTGACCCGATGTTTCACCGGCCCGCTGTCCGCTTCGCGAATCAGGCAAAATTTCATCCGCTGCGTTATCTGGCGTCGCTGGCGAAAGCGATCCCGGGAGATGGAAGCCATGTCTTCTCGAAGACGTCCGGAAGCGGAATCAATGAAGCAAAACATGAGCTTCGAACCGGGCACGGAACGATTCGCTACAAGACGCTGGTGGCTGCGACTCACGTTCCGATTCAAGGCGAAACCGGCACGCTGGCGGCGGCGCTTTTCCAGACGAAGCTCGCCGCGTATTCGTCCTACGCGATCGGCGCGAAAGTACCTGCGACTCCCGCGGCTCTATTTTGGGACACGCTCGATCCCTATCATTACTGGCGGTTCGACGACGAGGAGGACGGCAGTTTCGTGATTCTGGGCGGCGAAGATCACAAGACCGGCCAGGAGGAGGACACCGAGAGCCGTTACGAAAATCTCGAAAAACTGCTGCGCGAAAAATTCCTAAAAGCAAAGCTGACGCACCGATGGTCCGGGCAGGTGATCGAGACGCCCGATGGCATGCCCTTCATCGGCGAGGTGTCGGAAAGGCAATATCTGGCGACGGGGTTCTCCGGCAATGGGATGACGCTCGGCACCTTCTCCGCGATGCTGCTGCGCGACTTGATCACAGACCGGAAAAATCCCTGGACGGACCTGTTCGATCCTCACCGCAAGCGCCTCGCGGGGGCGTGGGACTATCTGCGGGAGAACAAGGATTTTCCCGTGTATTTCGTGAAAGATCGTCTGGCTGCGACGGAGGATCTCGCGGACATCAAGCGGACGACGGGCGGCATTGTGAAAATCAACGGGAAGAAGTGCGCCGTCTATTGCGACGAGCACGGCAAGCGAACGGTGAGGTCCGCGATCTGCCCGCACATGGGCTGTCTCGTCGCATGGAACCCGGCGGAGAAAACATGGGATTGCCCCTGCCATGGGTCGAGGTTCACGGCGACCGGTGATTTGATTGCCGGCCCCGCGGAGGCTGGATTGGAGCCGGTCGCCAAAGACTCCGAATAACTCCGGGGTTGCCAAAAAAAATCCCGTGGTTCCCCGTGAAGAAATTTTTGCGGCACGACCGAAGAGCCGTAGAGCAGCGATATAATGGTCTATGGAACTTACCACTCTCAAAGACCTCTACATCCACGAACTGAAAGACCTTTTCAGCGCGGAGACACAAATCATCAAGGCCCTGCCCAAGATGGCGAAGGCCGCCACCAGCCCCGATCTCGCCGCGGGCTTCAAACAGCATCTGGAGGAAACGAAGGAACACGCCGTGCGCCTCGAAAAAGTCCTGAAGAGCCACTCCCAAACCACCCGCGGCCCGAAATGCAAGGGCATGGAAGGCGTCCTCAAGGAAGGCGCGGAAATGATCGAGGAGAAAGCCGATGACGAAGTTCGTGACGCGGGCCTCATTGCGGCAGCGCAGCGGGTCGAGCATTACGAGATGGCGGGCTACGGTTCCGCCCGGACGTATGCGGAGCTTCTCGGGGACAAGACCGGAGCAAAACTCCTCCAGACGACGCTCGACGAAGAAGGGGCGACAGACAAGAAGCTCACCGCACTCGCAAAGAGCGCCATCAACATCGCGGCCAACAAGTAGTCGGTGCCGTTTCATGGCGGCCACCCGAGATGGCACAGGAAACGCCTCAAATCCAATGGCCAAACCCATGGGTTCGGCCAGCGCTTCGAATTAATGCCGTGTTAAGACGCGCATCGCATCCAGTCCGCGCGATCCAATTGTCATGAAGTATCTCTACGACAAAGCTCGGTCGGGTGCGTGGGGCTGGGTTGCCCTCTGGCTTCTGGGAATCCCTGTGCCGGTGCTCTGCATTCTCTTTCTGCTGCGCGGCTGCACTTGATCGTAACTTCGGCGTCGCGCCACACATTGGCTTCGGCATTCGCATTGCCAACGTGATCGCAGCCCTTGGAGCAGCATCGGGATAAAGCACTACCCTCCTCGGGAAACTCGCCGAACTCACCTCGGGGAATCCGGCCTATTCCGTCGTGTGGTCCTCCGATTTTCACGAAACCAGCCCGGGGCTAGTCTCGTGCCCATGGAAACAATCACCACCGACACACAGCAGGACGACGAAGTTTTGGTAGCCGCACTTCGGGCGCGAGACGAAAACTCATTAACCGAGGTCAGCAAACGTTATCGAGGCGTGCTGATCGGCGTGATTATGAAAGTCACCCACGACCCGATCGAGAGTGAAGATGTTTTTCAGGAGGTGCTGCTG
>JBOHXO010000504.1:0-2379 GCA_050737475.1 Chthoniobacterales bacterium | reverse complement strand
GGGCTGCGCGCGCAGCCACGTCTTCATCACCGGTAGCAGCGTGTATTTTTCGAATACCGGACGCTCGAGGTCGTTGAAAAATTCCAGCCCGCCGCACTGCTGCGGCCCGTAGTCCACACCGGGAATTTCCGCGGACTTCCCCAGGCTCTTGTAGGCCCACGGCGTCTCCACCCCGAACGGCGGCTTGAGCAGCAGCAGGCAGAGTTTTTTGAATTCGGGCTCGGGCTCGATGCGCTCGCCGCGGCCACGCATCCACGCCGGCACGCGGCGAATGAAAAACGGAACATCCGAACCGATGTTCGCTCCGATTTTTTCCAATCCCGACACGCCGAGGTTCGTCTCGAAAATCGAGTCCAGCGCGACCAGCACCGCCGCCGCGTCGCTGCTGCCGCCGCCGAGTCCGGCGCCTGCCGGGATGCGCTTGCGGATGCCAATGCGCGCGTTGAACGGAATGCTTGTGTGGCTGTGAAACTGCCGCGCTGCGACCGACGCGAGGTTCGAGTCGTCCTGCGGCACCGACGGATCGTCGCAACGCACACGCACGCCCTGCCCGATGCCGACATCCACCGTGATTTCGTCCGAGAGTGAAATCGGCGTGACCAGGGACTCGAGGTCGTGGAACCCATCCGGGCGCCTGCCCAGGATGCGGAGCGAAAGGTTGACTTTCGCAGGAGCGCGCAGCTTCATCGGGCGCGCATCCTCCGTCAATGTCCGCCGTCGCTAAAGAAAAAATCATCACTGCCCTCGACGTGCCCGATTTCGCCGCCGCGGAATCCGTGCTGCGCGACCTCGAAGGCGCCGCGACGTGGTGCAAGATCGGCATGCAGCTTTTCACGAAGGAAGGCCCGCCCGTTGTCGCGATGGCGAAGTCGCGCGGATTCAAAGTCTTCCTCGATCTCAAGTTTCACGACATCCCGAATACCGTCGCCGCGGGCGCCCGCTCGGCGTCGGAGCTCGGCGTGGACATGCTCACGATTCATCTCTCCGGCGGCCCCGAAATGATCGAGGCCGCCGTCGCAGCCGCGCCGGATGTTTGCATGCTCGGCGTGACCGTTCTCACAAGCAGCAACACGGAAACGCTCGCCGCCGTCGGCATCCCGCTCACGCCAGAGGCCTGGGTGCCGGCGCTCGCAAAACTCGGTGCCGAGTGCGGCATCGGCGGCATCGTGTGCAGCCCGCTGGAAATCGCGGCGGTGCGCGCAGCAGCCGGACCGGGTGTGAAAATTGTCACTCCCGGCGTGCGCCCCGCGGGCGCGGACCTCGGCGATCAAAAACGCGTCCTCACCCCGGCCGCGGCGATTGCCGCCGGCGCGGATTACCTCGTGATCGGCCGGCCCATCCTGGCCGCTGCCGACCGAAGGGCCGCTCTCGAGGCGATCATCGCTTCGATGGATTCCGCCTAGCGCACTTCAATTCCCCATGGCGGTCGCTTTCGCTATTCGCCGGTCGCGTCCTCGCCGTAGGCATGGTGGCGCGGCAGCCTCCAGCTCTTGCGGGCGGCGATCGGCGGGTCAGTCGCGACCTGGCTCCAGGTGAGGAGGAAGGGCGCGCATCGTCCCTTGAAGGCGTCGGGAATCCAGGTGGGCGCAGGCTTTTGGTCCGCCGAGGCGCTGTCGGGATAGACGAGATTCGCCTGCACGGAGATCGTCCCGATCCTCTGCGGCCAAAGCAGGGGATAGTTGCCCGCGATTCCGGTGCCCAGGGAGGTGGTAAACGTCGAAGAGGTGCTGAAGGTCGAGGTGCCGGCGCTCGATCCGGAGACCGAGACATTGAAGAGCCCCTTGATGCCGCCGGAGACCTTGAGCGTGCTCTTGTTGGTCTTGCTCTCCAGGTGGGTCTTTCCCTCCGAGTGGGTATCAACGAAGTTGAAAGCGAAATCTCCGGCGGACTCGAGGCTCGCCGTGATGCTGGCATTGCTGTTCTTGAAGGAAGGAAATTTGCCGATGTCGGGCACGGGACCGGTGAACCGCCAATCCCGCAGCGAGCTGGTGGGCTTCACGGGCGCGATGCCGAGCGTGAGCTCCTTCAAGGCGGGATTATACGCGCGCGGTGAGCCGGTGAGCGGGCCCAGCTCCGGATGATCGAGCACGTAAGGCACGAGCTGCAGGGATCGGTTCGAGACGACCGTGAGGAAAACGTTGCGCTTGGTGCCGGGGAACTCCCCCCGATCCCACCGTATAATGCGGTAAGCCTTGCTCACGAAACGGGGCGCGGAATATAGGAGCAGTCCGATGGAATCCGGTGCGAACTCTTTGGCATCCCCAACGGGATTGAATGTCTGCGAGGCCGTCTTGCTGCTCGAGACGCTATCGGTGGTGGTGGTGCCGTCCGCCGTCTTCACGCCGTAGGTGTAGGAGCCTTCCGCGGAGAAAACCGCAT
>JBOHXO010000503.1:0-4606 GCA_050737475.1 Chthoniobacterales bacterium | reverse complement strand
GCCTTGTAGGCTGCGATGGAGCCACCCACGCCGAGGACAATGGTCTTCGGCGTCGTCATGCGAGGACAATGGTGCGTTTCGCGTCGCTCATGTCGTGTGGCGGCTGAAGCGCCGGCTGAGGTAGCGCTCGGCGCGCATCACCGCGCGGAATTTTTCGATGTCCTCTTCCATGGAACCGCTGATGAGAGTGTAGCGGTATTCGCGCCAATGTTCCATCTCCGCTGCGGCATTCGTGATGCGCATCTGGATCTGCTCCTCGGTTTCCGTGCCGCGCTTCATCAGCCTGCGGCGCAATTCGTCGAGGCTCGGCGGAATAATGAACACGTCGGCAAGCGCCGCGCTGATGAGGGGATCGCTGCACGCGCGGATGTTCGCCGCGCCCTGCGTGTCAATGTCCACCAGCACGTCCACGCCCTTGTGCAGATGCTCCGTCACCGTCGCCTTTAGCGTGCCGTAGTGATGGCCGTGCACTTCCGCGTGCTCGAGGAATGCGTCCGCAGCGGCCTTCGCCGCGAATTCCTCCTCGCCGATGAAAAAATAATCCTCGCCGTCCATCTCGCCGCGGCGCGGCGGGCGCGTGGTGCATGATACCGCGTAGACGAAATCCGGTTTCTGACGCAGCGCGGTGGTGAGTGTGGTTTTGCCGGCGCCGGATGGCGCGGAGAGAACGAACAAAATGCCCGTGCGGCTGAAGGTGATGCTATTCAACATTGAGAACCTGCTCGCGGATTTTATCGAGCTCGACCTTGGATTCCACCACGATTCGCGTGAGCGCGGAGTCGCCGGCCTTCGAGCCGAGTGTGTTCAACTCGCGCTGGATTTCCTGTGTGAGGAATTCGAGCGCGCGCCCCACGGGCGCGGACGCTTCGAGCATCTCCTCGAGTTGCGCGAAATGGCTGTCGAGGCGCGTGAGTTCCTCGGAGATGTCGCAGCGCTCCGCGAAAAGAGCGACCTCGGTGGCGAGGCGTGCGTCATCAATATCAATCTCGATGCCGCTGCGCCCGATGCGCGCGCGCAACTCGTCGCGATAGCGCTTCACGATATCCGGAGCCAGCCGCGCCATGCGTGTGCGGGCTTTGCGCAAAAACGCGAGGCGCTTCGAGAGATCGGCGAGCAGGCTTTTGCCTTCTTTCGCGCGCATTTTGCCGAGCGCACCCAGTGCGATTTCCAGCGCGTGCAGGACGGATGGTTCGTAGTCGGCGGCAGTTTGCTGCGGCATGCGAATCACGCCGGGCAGCGAGAGCAGGGTGTTCACGTCCACGTCACCGGAGAGCGACAGTTCCTTTTGCAATGAGCGGATTTCGCGCAGCAGGCCGCCGGCGAGCGCGCGATCAATCTCCGCGGCGCCTCCCACGGCGGCAGAGGCGAGTGTGACGTTGATGTTCACGCGACCGCGCGGGATGCGGCGGGCGACGGCTTCGCGAATGGAAACCTCGAGAGCGGCGATATCGCGAGGCATCTGGCACACGACTTCGAGGCCCTTGCGATTCACGGATGCGCATTCGACGACGCAACGCATGCCGGAGGTAGCTGCCTCGCCGCGTCCATAGCCGGTCATGCTGTTCATTCGGGGAATCGAGAAATCAGGAAACCATCCAGATCGCCTGACGGAAACAGAATTTGCGCGCGTGCGAGAATTTTTTCCAGCCTGCTTCGCGCGCGAGCGCCGCGAATTCCGCGAATGAAAATGCGCGACGCACCGACATGCGCGCATCGTTTCGTGTCATCGGTTCGCGCATCCACACCGCCGTGAGCATATCCACGCCGAGCGTGCCGGCTGCGCAGCGGCGCAGGTCGGAGACGAGCACGTGACGGCTCGCGAGCGAGGCGGCATGCCGCAGCACGCGTACCGCGTCCTCCTGGCTGAAATGATGCAGCGCGAGCGAGCAGAGGACGACGTCCCATTTTTGGCCCGTGCCAAAATCGCGGATGTCGCCCTCGATAAAATGAAGATTTGAAAAGTCGCGGGATTTTCGCCGTGCGATTTCAAGCGTGGAGGGCTGGGCGTCCACGGCATCAATGCGCACTTCGATTCGATTGCGCGCGGCCCATGTTGCGATGGTGCGCGGAATGTCGCCGGCGCCCGTGGCGAGGTCGAGAATGCGCCACGGCTGCGAGGCATCGACACGCGTGCGCAGGAAATCGAGCACGAGCGCGTGGCTGCCGAACCTGCGGTTGAGCGTGGTGAGGTTGTCGAGATCGCGCTCGAGTTCCGCGGAGACGGGCTGATCCTCGTCCATCCACTCGCGAACCGCCGGATCGAAGCGCCTCATTCCACGTCGAGTGCCAGCAGCGCGAGCATGCGGCCGGTGCGTCCCTGCTCGTTGCGATAGGAATAATAGCGATCAAGATGCGAGGCGGTGCAGACGCCTTCGTCATGGAATGCGCCGACGCCGGCCTCGCGGGCCTGCGCGGCGATCGTTGCGGCGAAATCCACTTCGTAGTGCGGCGGACGGATGCACGGGCTCACCGCTACGACGAGGTCGGCGGGATGGGTGCCGAAGTTCTCGCGCATCGTGGCGACCGTGCGACCGAGAATGTTCAGTTCCGTGCCCTTGCGTCCGGAATGCACGAGCGCAATGGCGCGGCGGCGCGGATCCACGAGGTAAATCGCGGCGCAATCGGCGACATAAATTCCGAGTGTGAGTGCCGGTGTGGCGGTGGCGAGTCCATCCATGCCGGCCAGCGGTTGCGAGGAAACGGAATTCACCACGGCGACGCCATTGCCATGGACCTGCTCCGCGATGGCGGGGGTCGTGAATCCAAGGCCGGCGATCAACGCATCATGTGCGGGTTTCAATCGCGCCAGCGCCGTCTCGCGATCCACGGCGACATCCACATCGGAAAGGCGTGTGAGAAATGCGGCGCGCACGATGCCGGTCGCATCGAGGGCCGCGAAGCGCTCAACCGCAAGCGTGGGCGTCGCGCTCATCGTGCGGCGGCTAGAAAATTCCGAGGAATTTTTTCTTCTTCTTCGCCGGGGTGGGCGAGGGAGTGGGCGCGCCTTTGCCGTCGCCGCCTTTTTGCCCGGGGACGTAGGGATCGGGCGCATTCACGGCGAGCCCGCTGATCGGATCCTGGTTGCGCAATTTGCCGGGCAGAGCCGGCTGCGGCGCCGTCGGATTCGTCGCTTTGCCGAACCGCTTGCGCTCGGCGCGCGTGAGCGGATCGTCGAACATCTCCTCGTATTGCGCGTCGAGCGAGAGCGCGAGGTCGTAGCTTGCCAGCGCGGCGAGATAGTCGAAGCGGGCCTGCAGCACGGTGGTCTGCGCCTGCAGCAATTGCACCTGCGCGTTGAGGACGTCGAGCTGCGTGCCGGCGCCGGCGTCGAGGCGTTCCTGCGAGAGGCGCAGCGCCTCGGTGGCCTGCACGACGCTGGCCTCCTGGCTGGTGAGTGTTTGCTCCTGCGTCTGCAAATTCGAGATCGCCTGCTGCACGTTGAGAATGACTGTGCGCACCGAGTTGTCGTAACTGATCGCGGCCTGCTTGAGCTGCGCCTTCGCCTGCTGCACGAGGCCCGCGGTTTCGAATCCGTCGAAGATGGCCCAGCTTCCCTGGAAGCCGTAGGTCCAGCCTTGCGTGATCTGCGTGCTGCTGTGGAAGGCGGTGTTGTTTTGCCACGTGTAGTCCGCGGTGGCGGAGACGGTCGGCAGGTAACCGGCGAATTGCACACTCACGTTTTCGGATTGCGCGAGGATGTTCTGCCGTTGCGCCTTGAGCAGCGGGCTGCGCTCGATGGCGATGCGAATGGAATCGTCGGGATTGAACGCGCGCGGCTGGTAGGGAAGTCCGCCGACGACGTTGAACGGCACTTCGCTCGGCTTCGACGTCTTGTAATCAATGCCGATCGTGACGATGAGCTGGTATTGCGAGATGCGCAGATTGTTGAGCGCGCTGATGAGCGGCGGCTTCGCATTCGCGAGCGCGACCTGCGCCTGCAGGACGTTGAAACGCGGCACCGTGCCGGCCTCGTAGCGGCTCTGCTGGTCCTCGAGCTGCTCCTGCAGGAGGTTCACGGATTGTTGCTGCGCGACGACGAGCGCGCGATTGAGGATGACTTGATAGAACGCGGTTTTCACGTTCGCGATGGTCTGGTCAATCGTCTGGCGCAGGCTGAAATATGCGCTGTCCTCGACGAACCGCGCGGCCTTGATGCCGGAAATGACGGCGCCGTCGTAGAGAATCTGGCTGGCCTGGAATCCGACATTCCATTCCTGGGGATTGACGTAGGAACGGCTGCCTCCCGTGTTTCCGAAATTGATCGGGACGGTGTTGCCGTTGGTATCCACGAGATCGAAGGTGTCGCCGCTGGTGCTGACCCCGGGACGTTTTGGCTGCGTGAGGGTCGTCTGCTGCTGCGTGAATCCGGCGACGGCGTTGATCTGCGGAAGCGCCTGCGCCGTGATCTGGATGACCTGGCCGCGCGTGAGGCGGATTTGCTCGACCGCGTTGAGGATGTCGGGATTTTGCTTGAGCGCGGTCCGGATCGCCTGGTCGAGCGTCATGTCGGGCACGGCGGGATTGCGCTGGCTGGCGGCGAACTTCTGGATTTTCTCGATGGCCTCCTCGTTGAGCTTGCGGATGGTTTCCTTGCTCGGCGTCACGT
>JBOHXO010000502.1:0-2073 GCA_050737475.1 Chthoniobacterales bacterium | reverse complement strand
GATCGGCACGGGGATGGGCCTGGCGATCGTGGACCGCATTGTTCGTTCGCATGGCGGCACCGTGGACTTCGAAAGCGAGATCGGTCGCGGCACGGAATTCCGCCTCTGGCTGCCGGCGGTGGTCCCGCAGGCGGAGCAAAAGCCGGCTGCTCCCGCGAGCCGGGCAGGTGTCCCGTTCGCCGGCCGCACCGTGCTTCTCGTCGAGGACGATCCCGGCATTCTCGCCCTTACGAGCTATTTGCTGGAGGCCGACGGACTGCGCGTGGTCTCCGCGCCGACTGCCGAGGAGGCATGGAAATTGTGGGAGACGCATCGTGAAACCATCGCCATTCTTTTTACGGACATCGTCCTGCCCGGCGAAATGTCGGGACGCGATCTCGCGCTGAAAATCCTCGCCGAAAAACCGGCGCTTCCCGTGCTCTACACCAGCGGCTACAGCAATCTCGGGAATGATCAGGCCTATCTCACCGCCGACAATTTCCTGTCGAAGCCATTTCCGCCCGCCGCCATGCGCAGCGCGGTGAGAGCGGCTCTTGCGAGCACCTAGGCAGACTTTGGAAGACGCCGGCCACCATTCCGCACACGCGCGCCGTCACATGCGCGAGCTGCTGTTCAACCAGATCTGGCAGAGCGCGAATTTCATCTCCAAGGCGCTGTTCCTTTTCGCACTCACGCCACTCATGGTCCAGCGATGGGGCCAGGAGCAATTCGGCCTCTTCGCGCTTTCCTCGTCGCTCCTCGTCTCGATGGCATTGCTCGACGGAGGCGTGCGCGCGCTCACGCGCATCCGCATGGCCGAGGCGCTCAAGCTCGGCGACGACCGGGCGTTCCGACGTGCGTTCGGCGAAGGGCTCGTGACTTTTTCCACCGTGGCAGCGTTTGCGGCCGTAGCCGCCGCCGCGCTCGCCGCCACCGGGTGGCTCGATGTCTGGTTCAAGCTGCCCGCGGGCGGGGGAACCGTCCTTGCGGTCACCGTGGCCATGACCGGCGTGATGATGACGACCTTCCTGCTGCTCGAGCCGCTGGCCGCGCGGGGAAATCTTTCCGCCTTGAAAGCGGCAAATACGTGGGGCGCCATCGCGGCGATTCCCTCGTGCGGCGTCGCCGTGTGGTTCAGCGCGCCGGTGCTCGTGGTGATCATGCTGTATTCCGCCTGCGTGACGCTGCCGAATTTCATCGTCGCCGCGCGGCACGGGCTTTACGCGCTTTTTCCATGGGGCGACCGGTCGGTGTTTCATCCGCTGGTCGTGCTCGCGACGCTTCGCGCCGGCGTGTGGTATTACCTCACGACGGTTTCGCTGATCGTGAAAAGCCACGCGCTTACATTCGTCGTCTCGGCGATCGCGGGGCCGGGGGAGGCGGGATTGTTTTACATTTTGCTGCGCCTCACCGAGATCGTCGGCAACGTGGGCGCGACCGCGAGCGAGACTTCGCTGGCGTCGCTGGCATCCGCGCCGGACAATGTGGAGCGGGCGAAACGTTTTCGCCAGAGCTGGCTTTACGTCTCGGTCTTCTGCCTGCACGGAGCGCTTGTGCTCGCGCTGCTTGGCGGGAAATTGCTGCGCCTGTGGCTGCCGGGCGATCATGAGATTGTCGCGGGACTGGGCGCGGCGATGGCGGTCTTTGGCCTGGCCGGCGCAGTGAGCCGCGTCGCGGTGAATGCCTCGATGGGGCTTGGAGCCGTGAAAGTGGCGGCGCTCGGAAATCTCGCCGAGGCGCTCAGCGATGTGGCGCTGGCGGCCGTCGGCTACCATGTCGCCGGCATGCCGGGCCTGCTCGTCGGCGGGAGCCTCGGGTTGCTTGCGATGATGCCGGTCGCCAATCGCGTGGCGCGGCTTTGCGGCGAATCCTTCGTAGCGGCTTATGTGAGGCCGCTTGGCACACTGCTGGCCGGCATGCTCGCGGCGGCTGCGATGCAGGGCGCAGCGGCTTTCACGCGCTGGCCCGTGGTGTGGATCGCGGCGATCGGGTTGTCCGGGCTGGTGGCGGTGTGGCAATTGCGCCGCATCCACCGCGGCGTCTAGAGCGTGCGGGTGCCGGCGGCGCGTTTGGGGCAGTTCTGGAGCACGACGC
>JBOHXO010000501.1:0-4817 GCA_050737475.1 Chthoniobacterales bacterium | reverse complement strand
GTATTGGCTATTGTCTGGGATCCGGATTCGTTCGGATGGACGCCATCTGGAAAGGACATTGGTTTGTTGGAAAGTGCGCGAAACAAATTGATGACCGGCACTTTCTTCTCTGCGGCGACGCGTTTGATAATGGGGAGCAATTGATCCAGCCCGGGCTGGTTGATATCCCAAGCCACGTAATAAACGGGCGCCGGAAGGCAGACCCAGATTTTCGGATGCGAGGGAAGTGTCGCAAATCGATCTATCATTTCGCCAAGGTCCTGTTCGAAGCGATTGATGAAACACAGGTTCTGCGGCTTCGTGTCGTTTGTTCCGAGCAGAATGATGACGGCATTCGGCTCGAACGATATGGCCGCTTCGAAAGCCTTCTCCTTCCAATAAGGCTGGTCGCCGGTCTTGATCAGATTTGCGCCGGCGATGCCGAAGTTTCCGACTTTATAAGCATCGCCCAGGCTTCGCTGCAGCACCGAGGGGTAGCCATCCTGCAACGGATCGCGGCAGCCGGCGCCGAAGGTAATGCTGTCCCCAACGCATGCGATACGGATTTGGTCCTCCGCCCCGGCAGTGCCCATGAAAGTGAGCAAATACATCGCTTGCAATGCTTTCGATAGGGACAGTGCTTTCATTGACGAATCGTAAACGAGGTTGTCGGAATCGGTGTCTTGCGTGCTCACGCGGGAAATTTGTGCTCTTGCCCGAAGGGCGGCTGGTCATCGGACTGTGGACGCCGCACGACGTGCAAAACTAAGAGTCCGTCCTCGAGCGGCATGCGCCGGTGGGACCTTTCATTTCGCGACATTGGGTCGGCGGCTGACCTATTAGCTGCGATTGCGTTTGCGGCGCAGGGAAAATGTTCCAACGACGACGCCGATCAAGGCGAGGGCGGCGATCGAGGGTTCCGGCACGGCGTAAACGGCGAGACTGTTGAAGAAAACGCTGTTGTCCGCGCCCTGATCCGCATCGTTGAAGACTTCGATAGCGGTCACAGGATCGCCGGTGAGGGTACCGGTCCATGCATGCGTGCCAAAGCTCGCCGCGTAAGTGGTGGCTGAGGTCAGGGTGAAGGTGAGGGTATTGGAACCGTAGAAGGAAAATGGCTCGCCGGTATCCTGTCCCGAGCCAGCGGCGTCCATATAGCTATAGGTGCCGGGTCCGCCGCCGGTGAAATAGAGCGAAAACAGGGGAGTCACTCCTGAAGAGATATTAATACCGACGGAGTGGCCCGTTGCCATTCCCGCGTTGGCAAAAACCAAGGAAACACCCTGGTCCACCGCAAGGTCACCGCCCTCGAAAAAATGAAACGCGGAGGCTTTTTGACTCACCGAGTAGGTCGCCCATGAAACGCCGCCGGCAAAATAGCTTCCCGTGTCGAAAGTGCCACTGCCGGGCAGGGTGCAGACCCAGGCATCAGCCGGGTTACCAAAGTTATCCACCGAGTCCGGGGAAAGATTCGGGTCGGCGGTCGCGGTGTAGCTGATCACGGTCGCAGCCGAGAGAACGGTGGGGCTAAGCAAGATACAGAAGAGGGGGACAAGAAGTTTCATAACCAATTTTCTAAAAAAGTTATCGGTAACATATCCATTGTCAAATCGTTTTAACGATTTTTCTCTGCGACAGCGTTCATCCGGAATCCCATTTTGCGCAATTTTCAAAGCACAGGGCTGAGTTCGCCTCGAGGCACGAAATATGATACCAGTAACGTTTTGCGTGACACAGTCCAAAACACTTCTATAAACCCTGCCGACATGCATTCCACAATGGAGGATATCGCCCGCGAGTGCGGGGTTTCCAAAATGACCGTTTCCCGCGTGCTGAGCGGGCGGCAGGTGGTAAGCGCGAAAACAAGGGAGAAGGTCCTCGAGGTCGCGAAGAAGCTGAACTACGAGTTCAATACCCTGGCGGCCAATTTTGCGCTGAAGCGCTCGGGATTTGTCGGTGTGGCCACGCCCTTCGTGGGCTTGCTGGGCACGGAATATTTCGCGGCGGTTTTTCGCGGATTTCAGAAGGTTCTTCACAAGGCCGGTTGGGATTGTGCGTTGTTCGACACGCTTTCCGACGCCTTCAACGACGGGGTCAAGCTCGCGCGTCTTTACCGGCAAAAAAAAGTGGATGGTCTGTTGATCGTGGCGCCGCATATGCACGATCGCTTTCTCGAATCCCTGGCCAACCTCGGGGTCCCGGTCGTAGCGGTCGGCGAGCAGATTGCTTCCAGGCAGGTATCGTCCGTCTCCTGCGACGATGACCAGGGGATGACGGAGGTTTGCGAGCATCTTTACGAACTCGGGCACCGCGACATTGCCTTTGTCGGCGGCCCTCAGGATCTGGCGACGGCAAGGGACCGCCAGGCTGCATACAAGGCCTTCTGCAGGCAAATGGGCCTGGATACGCCGCTCAATTTTCTTCAACCCGGCGAATACACGATTCAATCCGGCAAGACGGCCGCGCGGATTCTTCTCGAGTCGGAAAGACGGCCGACGGCGATCATCGGCGTCAACGATTTTACGGCATTTGGCGTGATCGAATGCGCCCGCGAAATGGGGCTTCGGGTTCCGGAGGATCTCTCGGTCACTGGATTTGACGACATGCCGAGCGCCGCCGAGCGGCATCCCGCCTTGACCACCGTCCATCAACCCGCTGTCGAGATGGGGGAGGCCGGCGCGGAAATTCTGGTCCGCATGATGACGACCGGCCAATTGTCCTCCGCCAAAATCAGCCTCAAGGTCTCGCTGGTCGCCAGGCAATCCACCGCGCGCCCGCCAGCGTCGAAGCCGTGAACGCTTGAACCCATCCCGGGATGGGTAGGGTATCCCGCGCCATGATATCGGGAACCCGGCGGCGCGCGTTCGCCTATCAACCTAAAAGGTTCTCGCGGATGTCTCAGGATTTTTATTGACGCTTTGCACAAATCGAGGAAATGTTACCGGTAACGATCCCGTTGACAGGCTATTTGGAGGATAGTGACAGCAGGGCAATAGGATCGGTCACCGCGGTGCCATGGAGGTGGCGCCGCGGTGGCGTTTTTTTTGATTCCGATGGACCGAAATATGGACAAAGAGGAGGCCTCATGGGGCCGGGGTTCCGAGCGGCCGGGCGGCATAGTGAGGCAGGGTGCGCAGCCGACGATGGAGGATATCGCCATGGACTGCGGCGTGTCCGCGATGACGGTATCGCGGGTGTTGTCGGGACGCCCGGGGGTGAGTGTTCGCGTCAGGGAGAAGGTCCTCAAGGCGGCCTCGCAGCTCAACTATGTCCCCAATACGCTGGCCGCCAATTTTTCCCAACGACGCTCCGGATTCATCGGCGTCGCCACGCCTTTCGAGGGGCTGCTTGGGTCGGATTATTTTGCCGAGGTCTGCCGCGGATTCCAGCACGTGCTGCATGCGGCGGGCTGGGACTGCGCGCTGTTCGACACGCTCTCGCCCGCGTTCAACGACGGCACGAAGCTCGCGCTGCTTTACCGCCAGCGGAAGGTGGATGGCCTGTTGATCGTCGCGCCGCACATGGACGACAGTTTTCTCAAAAAAATTCCGGAACTCGGCGTCCCGAGCGTCGCGATCGGCGAATACATCACGGCGGGAAATGTCTGCTCGGTATTCTGCGACGACTACGACGGAATTACGCAGCTCTGCACCCATTTGCATTCCCTCGGCCACCGCGAGATTGCATTCATCGGCGGGCCGCCGGGCCTGGCGACATCGGGCCACCGCTTCAAGGCATATTCCGATTTTTGCCGGCGGCACGGGCTTGTTCTTCCGCCGCATTTTGTCCAGGCCGGCGAATACACGATCGCATCCGGCAGGGCGGCGGCGGCGGCGCTGCTTCAATCTCAGGTTCGACCCACGGCGATCATGGCGGCAAATGATCTAATGGCACACGGGGCGCTCGAAAAAACGTATGAGATGGGGTTGCGCGTGCCGGACGATGTCTCGGTCTCCGGCTTCGACGACTCCCCGATGGCCGCGCAAAGTTATCCGCCGCTTACGACCGTGCATCAGCCCACGGTCGAGATGGGGGAGGTGGGCGCCGGTATTCTTTTGCGAGCGCTGGACAACGGAAATTTGCCGGTGGGACGAACGCAGATGGGGGTTTCACTGGTGATTCGCAATTCGACAGCCGCTCCCGGCGGAAAGCGATCCGAAAAGCGCATTGTCCAGGACGATCGGTGAGGCGCCGGCAGTCTCCGCGCAGCAAATTCCCAACCCAAATAACCGCCTCTCAAAAAAGCAGGTAGCCTGCCGGCCATGTTCGACGAAGATCGAACATGGCGGCAATCGGAAATCCGGTAGGGGGAACCCGCGCCGCGGATTCCCGAAGCGACGGCACCCCGAGGCGCGGGATGCCCTACCCTCGGAAAGGCACTCCTGCTAGCGATTCTGCGGCGCAATGCGCCAGACGGACCACGCGGGAGCGTCGGTGCTGTGCGGAGGCAGCTCGGCGCCGGCCGTGACCGCGGGGAGCGGCGCGTTTTTCACGCGGAAGACCGGAAGGATGGGATTGCCATTCGCATCGTGCGCGTAGGTTTCGCCTTCTTTTTCGAGGAACAGGAAGGCGAACATTTTTCCGCCCGGCTGCTCGCCGATGAGGACGTCGAGCGGATAGGCCTGGCCCTTGACCACATCAATCGCATCGCCTCGTGCGAACCCGTCGGGGATGCCGGTGTAGCCGTAGTGGTAGTTGGCCGCGGCATCCTTGATGCGGAAATTCCAGCACCGGTCGAGAACGAGCTGGCCGTTGAGGCCGACGAGCATCACGTCGTCGCCCGCGCCGACGAAATGGTAGCGGACGGTTTCCGGCGCGATGACCGAGCCGCAATAGTG
>JBOHXO010000500.1:0-2988 GCA_050737475.1 Chthoniobacterales bacterium | reverse complement strand
TCTCAATACCTGGCCGCGAGGCTGCGAAGTCGGGTGAGGTGGACATCCGGCGACGCGTTGTCGCCATGGTTGGGCAGCACGCCGACTGGATCGAAGGAGATCGCCCGGTGGAGACTCGCCGCAATTTCATGCGGGTGGCTGTTTAAAAATCCCGGAGGCGGGTGCGACACCAGCGGGTAACTGGCAAAAAGATCGCCGCTGAAAAGCAGGCCGCTCCTTGCGTGATGGAATGCGACGTGGCCCTCGGTGTGGCCGGGCAGATGCATGACACGCAAGCCGCCGAAAATTTCGATTTCCTCCCCGTCGTCGAACCAGCGGGTGATGCGCGGCGGCACGTATCGTAACAACCGGCGGCCGGCGCTCTCGAGCAGGCCGCAAATCCGCGACGGCCCCGTGTGCGGATACGTGCCGGCAATCTGCGCCGCCTCCAGCCGATGTGCCGCCACCCATGCGCCCGACTCCGATGCAATTTGCGTGGCGTTGAGGACGTGATCGAGGTGACCGTGTGTGAGGAGAATTCCGGCAATCGGAATTTTTCCCCAACCACGACGTTCGAGTCGGCGCCGGAGAAGGGCGGCGCCGCCTACGAAACCCGCATCCACGAGGTAAAGCCGGTCCTCGTCTTTCAGCGCGTAAAACGTGACGCCGATTCCGCGGATCGCGAGGATGTTCTCGAGAATCGGAAATTGCGCCGGCGTGCTCACGCCGTCATGTGGAGATCGGGCTCGCTGTGCCAGCGATGCGGGATGTTCCGCATGATCAGGCCGTGATCGAACGCGACCGAGCCGGGCGGAAAGCGGTCGGGGTCCTCGAAAAATGTGGAACGAACACGCAGGACATCCAGCGCGTGAACCTGCCAGCGCGCCGTCTCGAGGCGCACGCCGTCAAAGCGCACGGGATCGCAGGTGGCGGAATAGCCGATGCAGCCGCCCTGAAAAAATGCGGAGGATTCCGCGACGGACGAAAAGCAGGATGCGGCCGGCAGCGAACGGACCTGTTGCGCGAGGATTTCCACAATCGCCGCGCCATCACGCGAGTGCATTTTGAAATCAATGCGGCGCAGACCCTCCTCGATTTCGAAGCGGGCATGGTGATGCTCGCCGGGAAAAATGCGTCCACCCGCCGCGGCGTTGAGGAGGGAACCGGTGTCGCGACGTGGAATGAACACGCCTTCCTTCGGCCCGGTGTCATCGGTCCATTCGACCGCGATGCGATGCGCGGCATTTTCGCTGGAGATGCCCGGCAGCAAAGGCGCGATGGCCGGTCGGATTTGTTCGAGTCGGATGAGACAGATTCCGACAATCGCGCAGCCGTCGTGAAGTTTTGGGCGGAGCGACGCGGGGAGCAGGCGCTGCACGACGACGGGCTCGGCGCGAAAATTGATCAACAGCCGGCGCTTGATGATGCCTTCGATGACGGGCAGCCGGCGCATGCTAGAGCTGACCTGCAATTTGCGGGGCCTCGCGCACGGCGGGCTCGACCTCGAAGAAACTGACGGGCTGGAAGCTGAACATGCTCGCGACGACGGAACTCGGGAAGCTCTCGCACTTGTTGCGGTAGTCGCGGACGTTGCCGTTGAAAAAGCGTCGCGCGGCCTGGATGCGGTCCTCGGTGTTCACGAGTTCGTGGTGGAGATTCTGGAATTGGGTGTCGGCCTTGAGCTGCGGGTAGGCCTCGACGCGGACAAGCAGTGTTTGCAGCGCGGCGACGAGCGCGGTTTCGTCACTGGCTTGCGAGGCGATGGAGCCCTGGTTCGCGGCGCAGCGCTCGCGCAGGGCGGTGACCTGCTCGAAAATTTCGCGTTCGTGCGCGGCGTAGCCTTTGACGACTTCGACGAGGCGCGGGATGAGGTCGTAGCGGCGCTTGAGCTCGGTATCAATGTCGCTCCATGACTCGCGAATGTGATTCCGCAGCGCGACGAGCGAGTTGTATTGCACGAGCAGGTAGAGCCCGGGAATGAGGCCGAAGGCGAGCAGCGCGATGAGTGCGATGGCTTCCATTTACGCGGCCTCGAAGAGGTAGTCGGGCATGTGCCCGCGGACGGCGCAGGCGAGCTCGAGCTCGGACTCGATTCGTTGCGGGTCCATGCTTGGATTGAAGACGATGGCGAGAATGCCATCGCGGGATTCGAGTTGGAGGCTGGGATGCGCGAGCAGGAATTCGATCATGGAGGCGTTGCAGAAATCGTAGGCGAATTTCCGGTCCTTGGAACGCACGCAAAAACGCCGCGAGAATTCGTGCGATTCGAAGTCAATGTCGTCGTAGCCGAAGGCCTGCGCGATTTTCGAGAAGATGTTTTCCGGCGCGACGAACAGCGTCGGAAACTCGCGTTCGAGACTGAGCGTCACGACATGGAAGTAGTGGTGGCTGGTGCTGCGATTGCCCTTCGAGTCGGTGGACGAGGTTTCGTAATGGAAGTCGAACGCCATGACCTGGTGGCCTTGATAGGCGCCCTCCATGATGTTGAAGGCATAGCGGTTGTCGCCGGTGTTCATGCCGCGGAATTCCTGGAACCGGGTGGCGAGGCCGCTGGATGGCGATGCTGAAAAACTGAACCCGAGACGGGCGGCCAGGGCGGCCAGCGCGTCGCGTCGTTCGCGTTCACGGCGCCACGAGAGGATAGCGATGGTGATGACGAGCACCACGCCGACGCCGAAAAACAAAAAGATGAAAAAAGGCGGCTCGCTCACGGCGTGGTGGTTCCGTGGCAGGTGTTGGGGCTGGCGCTGCGGACCATTTCGCGACAGTTGCGCATCGGCGCGGCGAAATCGAGGAGGAATGGCGCGTGCATTGGAGATTGCGGAGCAGGCTGCGGTTCGGCTTTGAATGGGGGATGGCGCCTGTCGCGTATCTCGGACCCATCGGCACGTTTTCCCACATCGTGGCGCGCAAGCGTTTTCGCGACGACGGCCGGCTGGTGGCCTGCCCGAGCATCGGTGCGATTTTCGATTTTCTGCTCAACGATCCCACGGCGCACGCGGTGTGGGA
>JBOHXO010000499.1:0-1919 GCA_050737475.1 Chthoniobacterales bacterium | reverse complement strand
ATCCGGCTTGCCTCGGCGCGCGAGACGGCGAGTTCCGACTCGGACTGCGCGACGCGCACCGCCGCGGAGTTTTCGCCGGTCTTCGCGTCGGCAAGCGCATTCGCCACGGCGATCGCCTGCTCGCGCTGGGCCATGGCGCGACCGACTTCGCCTTTCTTGGTTTCCTCGGCAACCTTGATGTTCGCGTCGTTGATCGCGCGGGCGGCGGCTTCGCGACCGAGGGCCTCGATGTAACCGGAGTCGTCGGTGATGTCGGTGATGTTGCAGTTGATCATCCGCAGGCCGACCTTGTTGAGCTCGACGTCCACGCCCTCGGTGATGTGACGGATGAGTTTTTCGCGGTCGGCGTTGATTTCCTCGATGGTCATCGAGGCAATGACGACGCGCATCTGGCCGATGATGATTTCCTTTGCGAGCGATTCGATGTCCTCGGTGGGCAGGCCGAGCAGACGCGTCGCGGCGTTTTCCATGACGCCGTCCTGCGTGCTGATGCCGATGGTGAACGACGCCGGGGTATTGACGCGAATGTTCTGCGCCGAGAGCGCACCCTTGAGCGGCACGTCGAGGTTCATGGGGCGCAGGTCGAGGTAGGAATACGATTGAAAAATCGGGAGTACGAACGTCGCGCCGCCATTGTGGCACTTGCTGCTGCGGTCGCCGCCGATGTTGCCGTAGACGACGAGAATTTTGTCGGGCGGGCACATCTTGTAGCGGCTCAGAAATCCGATGAGCAGGAACGCGAAAACGAGCACGCCGAGCGTGGCGGTGATGATGATGTCCATGGGCAGTGTGTTGAGTTTGGAAAGGAGGTTCACAGCTTTTCGACGAGCAGGGTTTCGGGAGGGATGACTTCGCGCACGACCACGGCCGAGCCTGTCGGAATGGGCTCGGAGCCCTTTGTGAGCGCGGGCATCGTGTGCATTCCGCTTTGGAAGGTGATCTGCACCTGGCCACCCGTGGCGCCATTCGCGGGGATGCTCAAATAGACGCGGCCGGTTTTGCCGACGGCGTTTTCCATGCGCAGGTTTCCACTCGATTTCGCGCGGTAGAGCAGGCGGATGAGCAGATAGATCGCCGACATCATGATGGCACCCGACGCGAATGCCGCAGCCGTCGCGCCGGCCACGCCCCAGCCGGACTTGTAGGCAATGACGCCGATCCAGCCGAAGCCGACAAAAAAACCGACGATGCTGCGCAGCGAGAAGAAGCCGACCGAGCCGTCCATGTGCGCCGGGTCGAAATCGTGATGGCCGTCCATCCCGAGGAAGAACAATCCGATTTGCAGCAGCAGAAGAACCGCGGAGACGATTCCAATTCCGTAGAAAATCTGCAACGGCAGCGTTTGTCCGAAAAAGTAGTTCAGCAAATGATCAGTCATCGTAAGGGAACCGGGGGAACGTATCCGAAGCCCCTGATGACGCCAAGCGGAACCGGTCAGCGAAACAAACTGTCAATGCCCATCGCCGTCTTGCGCAGGAATTTCGGAAGCACCTTGCGATGCCGCACGCGGAACGGGCGGTAGGTCCACGACAGCACGTTCAACGTGAACAGCCGGTCCAGCACGCGCCGGTATCCGCGCTGTCGGCGCACGAACAGAGCGGCAGGTAGCGGAAGAAATCGCTTTCGCCGTATTTCATCGAGATGACGAATGCCGGCGAATCAATGCCGCGCAGCGCCGAGGCCAGCCGGCCGCGGTGCCAGATGAGGTCGCCGATGAGATGCGCGCCGTGCGGCGTCAGTAAATCTCCGGCACGAGCATGTCGGGCGGGTTTGGCTTGCGATGGTAGCCTTCGTGATGCTCACGCGGCGGGAGAATGATGGGCGCGTGCGGCACCGGCTCGTAAGGCACGAGGCTGAGCAAATGATGGATGCAATTGAGCCGGGCGCGTTTTTTGTCCACGCCGTGCACGATCCACCAT
>JBOHXO010000498.1:0-6840 GCA_050737475.1 Chthoniobacterales bacterium | reverse complement strand
GTGCCGGCCTGAGTGATCTCGATTTCTCCACCGTCATTGGCCGCGCTGAAGGGATGCGTGGTGGTGAGGCTCGCGCCGGTAAAGATCAACTTTCCGCCGTAGAATTGCAGCGACCCCTGGCCGATGGGGCTGGCCTCCGACGCGGCCGGAAGCGTGGCGACGCTCACCGCGCCCTCGCTGATGTAGAGCGAGCCGGTGAAGGTATTTGCGCCGGTCAGCGTGAGCGTGCCCGTGCCGAATTTCGACACCGCGCCGCCCGTGCCGACGCCGATCCCGCCATCCTGAATGATGGCGCTGATTGCCGTATCGGTATTGAGCCCGCCGAGGAGGAGGAATTTGTTGCCGAGAAAAACGTTTCCGCTGCCGGCGAGCGAGCCGAGGGGAATGTTGCCGCCATCGATTGCGCTGATATCGAGGGTTCCGCTCGAGAGCACCACGGAGGCGTTGGCCGCGGTGGAGCTGCCCTTGAAGATCGCATAGGCGCCGTTGTCCGCCGTGATCGTGGCGGTGCCGGCGGTCGAGGTGTCCTCGAAGGAAATCGAGGCATTGGGTCCGGTGCTCGTGATGACGGCGTTGTCCGCGCTCGAGCTGTTGTAGAAAGCCATCTGGCGATAGTTGACGATCGTCTGGGTTTGTCCCGAGAGATTCTGAATGCCGGCGCCGTAGAAATAGAGCAATTCGCCGGGGACATCGGCCACCGTCAGCGTATAGGCGTCGGCCTCATCGGTGAACCGCAGCCGGTCGAGCGCCACGCCCGTGTTGATCGTCACCGCCGTTTGCGCGGACGCGCCGAATTCGGCGGTTACGGTCTGGCCATTCGGCACGCCCGTATTGGGATCCCAGTTTCCGGCGGTATTCCAATTTCCGCTTTCCGCTCCTGTCCATGCGGGAATAACCGGGGTGTAGAGGCTGAAGTGAAAATTGGTGATCGTGATCGAGCCGAAGCCGTCACCTTCCGGATCGTGGTAGTTGTCCGAATTGACGAAAAATCCAAACGTGCCCCCCTCGAAGATCACGTTGCTGGCGGTGCCGGACTGGGTGCTGCCGCCGCCGTTGTTGGAAAGCAGATTGTCCCCGGTGTTGACGTAGCCGGCGGCATCCCATTGCGGGCCGCCCGGATCGGTCGTTACATAGCTCCAGTCAAAGCTGAGCAGGTAACTTCCGACCACGTCCGTGGTGAAAGTGGTCTGCGAAAAAACGTCGTCGAAATTCTGCGAGCCCCGCAGGGTGATCGTCGAGCTATCCGCGTCGAAATCCGCCCCGTCGCCGCCCGAGACGAACGTCCAGAGATTGAAATCGAAGGCGCCGGTGAATCCGTCGTCCGCCCGTCCGAGGCCCATGGATAAAAGAAGAACGACGCCGCAGAGCGATTTCCATCTCGCGGTATGGCAGTGATTTTTGCTCATGGGATTTGTTTTTTGTAGATTTGGTAGCGAATTTCCGGCCGGAGCACATCGGTTCATGCAACCTATTTTTTTGTAGGTGCGGAGCCTACAAATGTGGTTACAAAGGCAGGATGCAGTCGAAATACAGCGTGCTGCTTGTGGACGACCACCCGGTTGCGCGGGTGGGGCTGCGCTTTTTGCTGGAAGAGCACGAGGCGTTTTTCATTTGCGGCGAGGCGGGCGACGCGGCGTCGGCCAAACGGCTTGTCGCAAATCTGCTGCCCGACATGATCGTCCTGGACATGCGGCTCGGCGGCCGCGACGGCACCGAGCTCGTGGAGGATCTCCTCGCGATTCACCCGGCGGCGCGGATTCTGATTTTTTCAAGTCTCGACGAAATCACGCACGCGAGGCGCACGCTGCGTGCGGGCGCGCTGGGCTTCGTGGCGAAGGCGCGCGGCGTGGAGGAAGTCGGCGCGGGGCTCGAGCGGCTGGCGCGCGGGGAATACGCGTTCAGCGCCGCGGTGCAGCGGACGTTGTTCGACGATGCCGCAGGCCGCGGCGTGAGCGGGCCGCTGGAAGCGCTCTCCGATCGCGAGCTGCAGGTTTTTCGTCTGCTCGGCGAGGGCAGGGGCACGGCGGAGATCGCGCAGGAATTGCACCTGAGCATGAAAACCATCGGCACCTATCGAGAGCGGCTCAAGGACAAGTTGAACGTCGAGTCGGCGCGAAATCTCGAGCAACGCGCGCGGGCTTTTGTCCGGCAGGGCGGGGACGCTTCCGATTAACCCCGGCGTGAAAAGCGACATTCGGCGCGAGAAGGAGCGGTTCGTCGAGGAGCTCACCGCGATCAATCTCCAGCGCATCTGGATCATCGTGCTGGTGTCCACCGCGCTGTCGCTGGGCATCTTTCTTACCAATATTTTCTTTTTCAAACGGCGCGAGGTGACGGGAATCGAGACCGTGGATCTCACGATCTCGCTGGTGATGATCGCAGTGGTCGCATTTGTCCGGCGCGGCGCGGTGCGCATGCTGTGGAGGCGGGCGCTCATTCTTTCGTTCCTGGCGCTGTGGCTCGGGGTGATGGATGCGTATTTTTTCACCGTGTTTTCCATGACGGGCCACAACACGAGTTACGTGATCGGCGTGATCGCCGTCGCCGTTTTCCTTCTGCTTCCGCCACGCGTTTTTTTTCCAATGCTGATTGTGAATCATGCCGTCTATTGCGCGCTGCTGCTGACGTCCGGCCGGGACTTTACGAGGCAGATTTCGACGCCGCTCGTGGACGGCACGATAGGCGCGGCCATTGCGGGACTGGCCTCGTGGATTCTCTACCACGCGGCGCGCGGAAATTTTTTCAAGGAGCGCATCATCGTGCAGCGCAATTACGCGCTGGCGGCGACGAATACGGAATTGCGCGAGGTCATGGCGATCGCGGCGCACGATTTGCAGAGCCCGCTGTATGGCGTGCGCGATCTGCTCGCGGTGGGCCGGCGCGAGCCGGTGGTCGCGGAGGGGAGCCGGCTGCAGCGGATTCTCGATCAGGCGCGCGCGACCTGCGACGGGCTTGCGCACCTGGTCTCGCGGCTGGTGGCCGCGCATGCCGCGGAGGAAACGCAGGAGGGACTTTCACTCGTCGCGCAGGACCTGCGTCCGGCTTGTGCGGCGGCTGCGGAGCATTTGCAGGCGACCGCGTCGGCGAAGGAGCAGCGGATCACGCTCGCGCTGCCGGATGAATCGGCGACCGCAATTATTGATCGCGACACGTTCGCGCACGTGCTCGAAAATCTGCTCGGCAACGCCTTGAAATTTTCACCGCGCGGCGCGGCAGTGGAGTTGTCGCTCGTTGCGACGGACGGCGTGTGCCGGATCGAAGTGCGCGACGAAGGCCCGGGCGTGCCGGAGGAGGAGCGGGCGAAGTTGTTCGAAAAATTTCATCGCGGCAGCGCGCAGCCGACCGGCGGCGAAACGAGCACGGGCCTCGGGCTCTTCATTGTCCGCAAGCTCGTCGAGGCGATGAATGGAAATGTGAGCCACGCGCTGCGCGACGGCGGCGGCTCCGTGTTTGCGGTCGAGTTTTCGCGCGCCGGTTGAATCTCAGCCGAAGATGATGCGGCAGATGATGATCGAGGCGATCACGCCGGTGAGGTCCGCGATGAGCCCGGCGGGCACCGCGTGGCGCGTGCGGCGGATCGCGACCGATCCGAAATAAACCGCGATCACGTAAAACGTCGTCTCGGTGCTGCCCATGATCGTGGCGCCCATGCGCGTGATGATGTTGTCCGGTCCCATTTCATCCACGAGTTCGCGGAAGAGGCCGGTCGTGCCGCCGCCGCTGAGCGGGCGCATGAGCACGATGGGCAGAAGCTGGACGGGGAATCCGATGACGTTGAGGACGGAGCCGAGCGCCTTTGCGATGAGGTCAATGCCGCCCGCCGCGCGGAACATTCCGACCGCGACGAGAATGGCGACGAGGAACGGAATGATGCGGATGGCGACGTTGAAGCCCTCCTTCGCGCCCTCGACGAATTCCTCATACACCGGCACGCGGCGCAGCGCGGCGTAGAGCGGGAAGAACGAAAGCATGAATGGAATCGCGAGATCGGAGATCGCCTTAATCGTGGCGGTGAATGGAGTTTCCGCGAGATTGCGAGTCGCGGTGACGGCGCCGTCGGGCTGCGTCGAAAACGCATAGAGCGTGTGCAGGCCGAGGTTCCACGCGACGTAGGCCATGAATGCGAAGAACGCGGCGAGGATCATCCATGCCCAGACGGCGAGCGGAGGCGTGGTGGCGGGAACGTATGCTTCGTCCTGCGTTGCCGTCTCAAGCTCGTGAGCGGGCGGAAGATCGGCGACTGGCGGCAGGCGGTAGGCGGGCAGTTTTTCGAGCAATTTGACGGCGGTGATGCCGGCGATGGTCGAGCAGACCGTGGCAAAGAATGCCGTGCCGACGATCGCGGTGGGATCGGTGGATTTCGCAGCCACGAGAATGCCGACGACGGTCGCGGGGATGAGCTGGATCGAACTCGTGTTGATCGCGAGGAATGTGCACATCGCATTCGTCGCGGTGCCGGGACGCGGGTTCAATTTCTCGAGGTCCTGCATGGCGCGCAGGCCGAGCGGCGTGGCGGCGTTGTTGAGGCCGAGCATGTTCGCGGCCATGTTCATCACCATCGAGCCCATCGCGGGGTGGCTCGCAGGCACGTCGGGGAAAAGCCGCACGAGCAGCGGCCGCATCGCGCGGGCGAGCACATTGACGATGCCGGATTTCTCCGCGAGTCGCATGATGCCGAGCCACAGCGCCATGAATCCGATGAGCGGAAAGGCGGTTTCGAGCACTGCCTTCTGGCAGGAGGTGAAGGCGGCCTCGGTGAGCTTTGGCACTTCGCCATGCACGCCCGCGAGCACGAACGCGCCGAGCACGAGGCCGAGCCAGATGTAATTCAGCATTGCGGCGTGCTTTTTAGGGACGGGGCGTGCGCGCTTCAAGCAAGCGTTTGGCTGCGAATTCCGGTTGCACACCCTCCGCGTTCCGCTACAATCCGCCTCTTTTCCCTGAATCTCTCCCTAAGTTTATGACGTTCGTATTCGCCTCGTTAGTTCAGTCCGGCATTCCCATCTCGCTCGCTTGCGCCGGGGTGGGTTTTGTTTTCGCGCTGTTTCTCATTCGCTCGATCCTCGTTGCGCCCGCGGGCAATGAGAAAATGGCCATGATCGCTGCCGCCGTGCAGGAAGGCGCGAAGGCCTACCTCAACCGCCAGATCCTCACGATCAGCGCTATCGCGGTCATCATCATCATCGCGCTTTATTTCCTCAAGGGCATGCCGACTTCCCTCGGCTTCCTCATCGGCGCGGTGTGCTCGCTGGCCGCCGGCTATGTGGGCATGCGCATCGCGGTGCTGGCAAATGTCCGCACAGCGCAGGCCGCGACGGTGGGGCGTCATCCCGCGATGAAGGCGGCGTTCAATGGCGGCGCCGTCACCGGCGTGCTCGTCGTCACGCTCGCGCTGCTCGCAGTTGGAACGTTTTTCCTGATCGCTCGCGACAAGCTCGGCGAGGACGTCGCGATCAACAGCCTCGTGGGCCTCGCGCTCGGGGCGAGCCTCATCAGCGTGTTCGCGCGTCTCGGCGGCGGCATCTATACGAAGGCCGCGGACGTCGGCGCCGACCTCGTCGGCAAGATCGAGCAGAATCTCGACGAAGACGATCCGCGCAATCCGGCGACCATCGCGGACAATGTGGGCGACAACGTCGGCGATTGCGCGGGCATGGCGGCGGACGTTTTCGAAACCTACGCGGTGAGCCTCATTGGTGCGATTCTCATCGGCTTCCTTTCGCTCAAGGGCGTGCCCGAGGCGATTATCTATCCGTTCCTCATCGGCGGCGTATCGCTCATCGCGTCGCTCGTCGGCGTGATGTTCGTGAGCGTGAACAAGGGCAGCCCGACCAACTCGCTCATGGGCGCGGTGGGCATCAGCGCGGTGCTTTCCGCGATCGCGTATTACCCGATCACGATGAATCTTTTCGCCGCTTCGACGAGCGTGAATCCGATGGGCCTCTACTACTCCGCGCTCATTGGCCTCGTGCTCACCGGCGCTGTGGTGCTCATCACGAATTATTACACTTCGACGCATCACCGCCCCGTGCAAAAAATTGCACGCGCCTCGGAGACCGGCCACGCGACGAACATCATCGCAGGCCTCGCCGTCGGCAACCACGCCACCACGCTTCCCGTCATCCTCATCGCGCTGTCCATCCTCGGCAGCTTCCACTTCGCCGGCCTCTATGGCGTCGCGGTCGCGGTGATGAGCATGCTTTCGCTTTCCGGAATCATCATCTCGCTCGATGCATTCGGCCCGATCACCGACAACGCCGGCGGCATCGCCGTGATGAGCGAAATGCCCAAGCAGACGCGCGCGATCACCGACGAACTCGATGCCGTCGGCAATACGATGAAAGCCGTGACAAAGGGCTACGCCATTGCCTCCGCAGGCCTTGCCGCGCTCGTGCTCTTCGGCTCGTATGTTTATGAATTGAAGGCGCACCTCGGCGCCGCCGCGGGAGTGCTGACCTTCTCGCTGCAGGATCCCAACGTCATCGTTGGCCTGCTCATCGGCGGGTTGCTGCCGTATGCGTTTTCCGCGTTCAGCATGGACGCCGTTGGCAAGGCGGCCGGCGCCGTCGTGCTCGAAGTGCGCCGCCAGATTCAGGCCAAGCCTGGCATTCTCCATGGCACGGACATTCCGGAATACGGCAAGTGCGTGGACATCGTGACGAAAGCCGCGCTGCGCGAAATGATCGTTCCCGCGCTGCTCCCGCTCGCGGTGGTCCTCGCGGTCGCGCTCGTTCCCGGCTTCGTGCATCGCATGATTCCGAGCATTGACGTCAGCGCTCCGCTCATGCTCGGTGGCGTGCTCGTCGGCACGATCGTCACCGGCTTGTTCCAGGCCATCGC
>JBOHXO010000497.1:0-5033 GCA_050737475.1 Chthoniobacterales bacterium | reverse complement strand
CCGCTTGTCATTGAGTTCCGCATGAAAAAAAGCCGCGCCGCCGTCGCGCGCGTGCAATCCATGCAGGCTCCGCTCACCGGGGGCACCGCTTTGGACATCCCCCAGCAATCGGCATCCGCGCAGCCTGTGTCGCCCTTTGCGCAACCGCTCACGTCATATCGCATTCCCGTGCCAGCCGGACAGTCCGCGATGCCGACCCTCCCGCGCAACGGCAGTATTGCGGATATTGCGGATCAGGTGATGGGGCGCGGCGCGATTGACGCCCTCAAGGACCAGATTCGCTCGCTCGAGGGGCGGCTCGATGAGCAAACGCGGATCAACGAGGATTTGAATCGCCGGCTGCTCGAGGAGACCGCGCAGGTCTTGAGCGGGCAGAAGGAAGTGGACCTCTGGCGTGTGAAGGTCGTCGAGCTCCAGTCGCAGCTTTCCCAGGCGCACCAGACCGCCGATGACCTGCAGCAGGCCAATGACCGCATCGCGAAGGACAACACATTCAACCAGCGCCTCATCGCCAGCCTCCAGTCCGACATCGCCGACGCCCACGCCGACCTCGATGTCGCCAACGAATACAACGGCCATCTTTTCGACAAGCTCCAGCAGGCATCGAAGTTCATCGAATCCGACGAAAAAATCCGCAAACAGCTCCTCGACGAACGCAAGGTCCTCGCCGCGCAGACAAATGGAAAAGCCGCGGATCTGGCGAAGATCGAAAAAGAACGCGACGCCGCCATCGCCGAGCGCGACGCGCTTCGCAAAAAAGTCGACGACTCCGCCGCCATGGCGAAGGAAAACAAAAATCTCACCGCGAAACTTACTGCTGCGGAGAAGCAGATCTCGGAGCTTTCCAAAGACAGCGGCGCACGCGGAAAGGTCGAGCAAGGCCTGCGCGACGAAGCCGAGGCCGTGAGCAAAAAACTCGCCGCGATGAACGACCAGCTCAAGGCCGGCCAGGCCCGCATTACCGAGCTCGAGAAGCAACTCTCTGATACCGCGAGCGCCACCGCCATGGCCACCGGCGAAATCGCCGACGAAAACGCACTGCTCAAATCAATCGTGCTGCGTGAACTCCAGGAACAGGCCAAGCGCCAGCAGGCGCGCAAGCTCGTCGAGGAAGAGCTCGAGAAACTGCAGATCCGCTCCACCACGCTGCTCGACAAGATCGGCGCGCTGGGCGCGACCGAGGCCGTCCTCAGCCCGAAGGAGAAGAAGCTCGTCAATGTCTCGGCAGCTGTGGTCGCGGCCGATCAATCCGACTTCACGGTCGTCAAGCCGATGCCCGAGTCCGACCTGCCGCCAGAGCTGGTGGCGCGCGCCGCGGAGGCCAATGATCTCTCGCAAAAACGGCGCTTCGACGAAGCCCGAGGAATCTACGAGGAGATCGCGCAAAAGGCGCCGAAGAGCTACCTCGCCGCGGTGAATCTCGGCATCGCGCAACGCCAGCTCGGCAACTACGAGCAGGCCATCACCGCCTTCCGCCGCGCGCTGGCGTTGAAGCGGGACGACTCGTTCGCGCTCACCAATCTTGGCACCGTCGAATACCGCTCCGGCAACCTTCCCGAGGCCATCAGCGTGCTGCAGCAGGCCGTTGCCGCCGATGCCGAGAGCTACCTCGCCCATTACCTGCTCGGCATGGCGCTCAACGACAAGGGCGACCACGAAGGCGCCCGTCGCGAAGTGAAAAAATCCCTCACGATCAAGCCCGATTACGTGCCCGCAGTGGAGCTCGCCGGCGAACTCGGCGAGGATTCCGACGAAATTCCGGCACCAAAATCGGCTCCGCAGACCGCGCGATGAAACACGGGTTTCCGCGCTACTGCCGCCCCGCGAACCGCATAAACAGGGCGTCTAAGGGATGTGCGCTCCTCGTGGGCATTCCGGCCCCGGCACAGCCCCAAAAACTTTTTTCAAAAAAAATCCGAAAAATCGTTGACGGGTGAATGCGTCGCGACTACAAATGACACTCCCACGAAGGACCGGGTTCACTGGTCTTGAGTGAGGCGAAGTTCTCGGGCGGGCGCACCGCCTCGATGCTTGAAACCCAAACGGGGATGAACGTCCCCAAAAAGGGACAAGCGTCGAGTGCAAAGGCTCCGCATACGAAGAAGATATTTGAAAGTCTGACTCTGCTTTTTCGCAATCGCGAAAATTCAGAACGCAACTAAACAAGATAGATAATAGCAAATTCAGCAAAAACTGAATTGTGCGTTCTTTCGTTGATTTTGAGTAATCATTAATTAATAAGACGACACATTCCCAACCCGGTCTCACTGGGTTGGAGCAAATGGATAGTCAGATTTTCCATCCAGTTAGTATCGGATGGGCAAATTCTTTACGGAGAGTTTGATTCTGGCTCAGAACGAACGCTGGCGGCGTGGATAAGACATGCAAGTCGAACGGGACTTTATTTGTAGTAATACAGATAAAGTCTAGTGGCGAACGGGTGCGTAACACGTGAGTAATCTGCCGGGAAGTGGGGGATAGCTCGTCGAAAGGCGAATTAATACCGCATGTGGCCAGGAAGGACATCCTTCCGACGCCAAAGCCGCAAGGCGCTTCCTGATGAACTCGCGGCCTATCAGCTTGTTGGTGAGGTAACGGCTCACCAAGGCTATGACGGGTAGCTGGTCTGAGAGGACGACCAGCCACACTGGAACTGAGACACGGTCCAGACACCTACGGGTGGCAGCAGTCGAGAATTTTTCACAATGGGGGAAACCCTGATGGAGCGACGCCGCGTGGAGGATGAAGGCGTTTTCGTCGTAAACTCCTGTCAAACGGGAACAAGAAAGTGATAGTACCGTTAGAGGAAGAGGCGGCTAACTCTGTGCCAGCAGCCGCGGTAATACAGAGGCCTCAAGCGTTGTTCGGATTCATTGGGCGTAAAGGGTGCGTAGGTGGCTTGTTAAGTTGAAGGTGAAATCTCGGGGCTCAACCCCGAAACTGCCTTCAATACTGGCGAGCTCGAGGACTGTAGAGGAGAATGGAATTCACGGTGTAGCAGTGAAATGCGTAGATATCGTGAGGAAGACCAGTGGCGAAGGCGATTCTCTGGGCAGTTCCTGACACTGAGGCACGAAGGCCAGGGGAGCAAACGGGATTAGATACCCCGGTAGTCCTGGCAGTAAACGGTGCACGTTTGGTGTGGGAGGATTCGACCCCTTCCGTGCCGGAGCTAACGCGTTAAACGTGCCGCCTGGGAAGTACGGTCGCAAGATTAAAACTCAAAGAAATTGACGGGGGCCCGCACAAGCGGTGGAGTATGTGGCTTAATTCGATGCAACGCGAAGAACCTTACCTGGCCTTGACATGTATCGTGAAAATCGGTGAAAGCCGGTGACTGTCCGCAAGGACGATGGGGATACACAGGTGCTGCATGGCTGTCGTCAGCTCGTGTCGTGAGATGTTGGGTTAAGTCCCGCAACGAGCGCAACCCCTGTGAACTGTTGCCACTGGCGCAAGCCAAGCACTCTGTTCAGACTGCCCTGTGAAACGGGGAGGAAGGTGGGGACGACGTCAAGTCAGTATGGCCCTTACGGCCAGGGCTGCACACGTACTACAATGCCCAGTACAGAATGATCCAAATCCGCGAGGTGGAGGAAATCTCTAAAACTGGGCCCAGTTCGGATTGGAGGCTGCAACTCGCCTCCATGAAGCCGGAATCGCTAGTAATGGCGCATCAGCTACGGCGCCGTGAATACGTTCCCGGGCCTTGTACACACCGCCCGTCACATCATGGAAGTCGCTTGTAGCCGAAGTGCGTGCGCGAACCGCAAGGACGCAGCGCCCTACGCTATGAGTGGTAACTGGGATGAAGTCGTAACAAGGTAGCCGTAGGGGAACCTGCGGCTGGATCACCTCCTTTCTAAGGAGAAAGCTAAAACCTCTTTTCCCTCGGGATAATGTTTTTGCAGGTCGATCGCTAAGGCCCATCTTCGGATGAAGCTAAGCGACAAACCACCGGAGCCGAAAGGCTGCCGGTGTCAAGATCACAAGGAACGCACAATTCAGTTTTTGTTGGAAATGTCTAACTTATGGCCCGGCCGGCATCCGCAAGGATCCTCCGGATGGGTGCCTCGACCGGGGGTATAGCTCAGTTGGTAGAGCGCCAGCTTTGCAAGCTGGATGTCCGGGGTTCGAGTCCCCGTGCCTCCACCAATTCGGTCACGCCGAATGTGTTTACCACTACGGGCCTGTAGCTCAGTTGGTTAGAGCATGCGCTTGATAAGCGCAGGGTCATAGGTTCGAGTCCTATCAGGCCCACCAGTATATTGTTTAGCCAGGTTTGGCGTTTTGAATTTTCCCGATTGTTTGAATTGGAAAAACCAGTTTCAGACGCCGGTCTTGCGGCAACCGCCGCGGGAGGGTTCTTTGACATCCGCATATAGGGCAAAATAAAATGCAACTTCAAATGCTGAGTTTGCAGGGCAGCCAGTGCCGCGGTTAGCGCCGCAATGCAGGCTGTCCGTTAGTGATACATATTAGAGAACCAGAGATTTTTTAAATCTCGGAATAACATAAGCTACTAAGAGCACATGATGAATGCCTTGGTGCCAACAGGCGATGAAGGACGTGATAAGCTGCGATAAGCTTCGGGGAGCGGCAAATACGCTTTGATCCGGAGATTTCCGAATGGGATAACCCCGTCCGATTAATATTGGACGACTCCGCCCTGAATACATAGGGGCGGCAGAGCAACACCCGGTGAAGTGAAACATCTCAGTAACCGGTGGAAAAGAAATCGATTAGAGATTCCGTAAGTAGTGGCGAGCGAAAGCGGAAGAGCCCAAACCAGAGGACTTGTCTTCTGGGGTTGTAGGAGCCCGATGTGGCAGTTGAACAGTTAGGTGAAGCGTGTGGAAAAGCGCTCCATAGATGGTGACAGACCAGTAACCGAAAACTCGACAACGCCTAGGGATTTCCTGAGTAATGCGACACACGTGAAACTTCGCATGAATCCACGCCGACCACGGCGTAAGGCTAAATACTAGTTGGCGACCGATAGTGAACAAGTACCGCGAGGGAAAGGTGAAAAG
>JBOHXO010000496.1:0-4575 GCA_050737475.1 Chthoniobacterales bacterium | reverse complement strand
ACCGAGGACTGCAATCTCGTAGGCTGCGGCATTGCCACCCGTGCTCGAACCGGTGACGGTGACGCGCAGGTAGCGGGCCGTGGCCGAGATCACGTCCGACGAATTGCCGTTGGTCGTGTTGTTCGTGTTGTCGAACACCGTGTTGTAGATCGAGTCATCGTTGGATGTTTCGAGCTTGTATTTGTAAGCGCGGGTCGTGGGGCTATACCACATGATGTCCACCCTCGAGAGCGGCTTGGCGGCACCGAGGTCCACCCTCCACCATTGCGGATAAGCGCCACTGGCAGCGGTCCAACGCGTGGCTGGGAGGCCGTCAATCGCCTTGCTGGCTTCCTGGCCGACGGTCTCGGTGCTGCCGAGGGCCGTTCCGGTAAGGGCGAAGTTTTGGAGGACGCTGATCGTCACCGCCAACTGGCCGGTGCCGCCGACGTTCGTGGCCTTGACGGTCACCGGGAATGTGCCGGCGCTGGTCGGTGTGCCGGAGATGAGGCCGGTGCTGGTGTTCAACGCGACGCCTGCTGGCAGGGCGCCGACCACGCTGTAGCTGGTCGGGCTGTTGGTCGCGGCGATCTGGTAGCTGAACGCGGTGTTCAACTGGCCCGGAGCGGTGTTCGCACTCGTGATCGCCGGCGGATTCGTGAACGGATAGATCTGGATGGTCAGCTGCTTCGAGCCGGTGCCATTCGCATTGGTCGCCTTGATCGTGATGGTCGAGGTGCCGATGGTGGTCGGTGTGCCGGTGATGGCGCCGGTGCTCGTGCTGAACGACAGACCCGGGGGCAGCGTGCCGACGATGCTGTAGCTGGTCGGGCTGTTGGTCGCGGTGATCTGGTAGGTCATCGCGGCGGTGAGCATGCCCTCAGCTTTCCAGTAGCTGGTGATCGCCGGGGTGTTGCCGACGAAGGCCGTGACGGTGCTGTCCGCAGGAACGGAAACCGTCTGCACGGCGGCGGCGTTCTTGTAGAGCGAGACGTTCACGGTGGTGGCGCCGGGGTTGTAGATCACCGCGGTGCGGGTGTTCGTCGTGGCGTTGTAATACACCGCTGCCGTGGGGACGCTCGCCGAGTAGGTGAAGTCCTGCGCGCCGAGCTGGCGCGTGGCGTGGATGGTGTAGTAGTTCGTTCCGGCGAGGCTGTTGTTCGTCGCGGCGATCGGGTTGCCCGAGCTGAAGTAGCCTTCGAAGTCGGCGGCGGAATTCTCGGCGTCCCAGAGGGCTTCGAAACCGAGGATGTAGTTGCCGAGGTAGCTGCCTGCGCCGCCGGGATTCTGGGCGGTGTAGCTGCCGGCGTTGGACCACGCGCTGTTCGCATCGGGAGCCGCCGCACCGGCAGGCACGCCGGCGAGTGCGTTCACGTAGTAGAGTTTGCTCTGGTAGCCGACGTAGTCGTATTGGGCGTAGGCGGTGGTGCTGTTCCAGGTCGGGAAACCGTTGAAGTAGGCCTGGCGCTCGGTCCACATGTCGGCGTATTTCTGCGCGACGACGGCTTCCTTGCCCGTCGGGACGAGGTAGTTCAGCCAATGGATGGCGGGCACGTATTGGATCGCATAGACCCAGGCCGGATCGCCGTCGAAGTAGGTGGCGTAGGTGAAGTTGTCACCCCAGACCATGGCGGCGCCCGCACGGTTGAAGACGGCCGGATGGACGTCATTGTTGAGATCCTGCCAGTATTCGTTCACGGCGCGGGATTCCATCGCGTAGCCCATGGCGCCTGCAGCGGTCATCTGCGAGTCGTTCATCACGGAGCCGAGGAGATAGAGGCCGACCCACGAGTTCATGGCCTCGGAGCTGGATTCCTGGTTCTCACCGTTGGCGCTGCTCATGCCGCCCGCGTTCGAGTGGCCTTCCCAAATGTCAAACGTGCGGAAGAACGGCGACGAGGTGTCGGTGCGGTCGTAGTTCGCGAAGGACTTCACGACCTTCTTGATCATCGGGCCGTAGTTGGTGAGGTAGGTCTTGTCGAACCTGCCCAGCAACGCGGAGGCCGTGGCGAAATAACCGTAGTGGAAATGCAGATCGTTGAAGGCCTGCGAGCCGTAGCTGGCGTCCCAGCCGATGATGGCTTTCCAATCCGTGTATTCGGAGAAGAAGCCGTTCGCCTCGCCCGGGGTGTAGGTGAGCCAGTTTTGCAGCGCGGTGGTGAGCGCGGTCTTGAGGCGGTTGAAGTTCGTCAGATCGCCGGACTCATACGCCATCGTCATCAACTGGCCGCATTGCGTGAGCGCTTTGCCTGAGCCGTAGGTCTCGCCGAGCATGTTGCCGGGGTTGAAGCTCGTGAGGTAGGTGTTCATGCGCGACGGCGAGTAGTCGTTCGTCAGGCCGAGCTGCTGCGGGGCGGGAAGTTCCGGTGCGATGCCCGCGAATGGGAAGTCGAGCTGGAAGCTGCTGCCGATGGCGGTCTTCATCAACCCACGCTGAGTGGTGTAGGTGTAGCTCTGGTAGCTGAAGTTCGGCGTGGTCGTGCGCCACTGGTGCGGGATGAAGCCCTGGATGGTCTGCGTGTTGGCTCCCTTCATCGCGGTGGCGGTGATGGTCCATGTGGTGCGCACACGATTGCTCGACGGCTGGTAGGCGTAGGTCAATTGCGTATCGGTGGGCCGCGCGTAGGCATAGGTGCCGAAGGTCGAGAGGTCGCTGACCGCAGGCAGATAGCCGATGACGAGGTAGTTGTTCGCTCCGCCGGTGATCTGCGGGGAGACGTAGCTGGTGGCGCCGCTGCCGCCGACATTACAAACCGTGTTGTCGGGGAGGAAGACGCCGTAGTTCTTGCCGCCGACGGTCATTGCGAACGAGGTCGCGGTGAACTGGCCGTTGGTGACTGTGATGGGATTGCCGCCCGCGTCGAGGAACGTCGTGGCTGCGCCGAGGACGATCTTCGGTTTGATGTTGGTCCAGCGGGTCCATGTGAACGGAACGCCGCGCACCATGGTGATATCGGCCTTGCGGCCGCTCGCATCGGCGAGGCTGAAGTCCACGTTCCAATCGCCCCAGTTCGTGACGAGGGTCTTGACGGCGGACATGTCGCCACCGAAGTGGCCGAGCGGGCTCGACGAGTCGCTGAGGAAGATCTGGTCCGCTGCGATGAAGCCCCATGAGGCGGTGCTGGCGTCCACGATTTCAATGTGCGCGGTCTGGCCGGCGTAGGCGCTGACGTTCCACGAGATCCATTGGAGGGAGGTCGAGTTCACGCCGGATGCGGCGAGGACGGCGGTGCCGCCGATGACGAGGCGAACCTGCGTGTTGACGGTATTGCCGCCGCACATCTGGAAGTGGAGGTAGGTCTTGTTGACCGTGAAATTCGGGAGGGAGAGGACGCCCTGCACGCCGTTGCCACCGTCGCGTGTGTTCGCCAGGCGCGTGCTGATCATGTTCGTGATGCCGCTGCCGACGGAAGGAGGTGTCGGGAAGGCGTTGCCGGTGATCGTGGAGCCGGCGGGATAGGTGGTGCTTTCAAAATCGGCGATGAGCACATCCGAAGCCGGGAGGCCGTAGGGAATGTCGCCGCGCACGGAGATCGCCGTGCCCTTGTCGATGGTGCCTTGCGGGCTGCCGTTTCCGTTCGCGGCCTTCCAAGCGTTGGGGTAGTAGATATCAATGCCGTAGGCTGCGGGATCCACCATGCCGGGGATGAACCACTGGTTGCCGCCGTAGTTGTCCTGCTGGAGGGTGTATTGCGTGTTCCCCTCTGGCGTGCCAGGCAGGAACGAGCGGTTCGAGATGAGCAGATCCGTCCACCAATGGTTTGTCGGGATCGGCTTGCCGGCCTGTGAGGGATCGAGGTGCAGCAGGCTGAAGAACTGCGCGACCTGATTCTGCGGCATCGCGTAGTAGCTGTCGGTGGTTTCCTCGGCCGTGGGCGTGAAGCTGGCGTAGGAACCGGAGCCGACCGGCACGACGCTCTGAGCGAAGGCCGTGAGGGATTGGAGGAGAAGAAGCACGCACAGGACGGCAAAGGTCCTGGCGCGCCTCACGAGAGGGAGGGACGTGAGTTTCATTTATTGGGGGGCTATGAGGTGAGGAAGTGGCTGGGCTGGCTGGTGATCTGAGTGGAGGTTGGGTGTTTGTTTTAGTGGCCGAGAACCTGGATGTCGTAGAACGAGGCGAAGCCGCCGGTGGTGGAACCGGTGACCGTGACGCGCACATAGCGGGCCGTGGCCGAGATGGCGTCCGACGAATTGCCGATGGTTGTGTTACCGGTGTTGTCGAAGGCTGTGCTGTAGTTCGTGTCGTCGGTGGACACCTCGAGTTTGTATTTGTAGGCGCGGCTTGTGGGGTTGAGCCACATGATGTCCACGCGGGACAGGACCTTGTTCGCGCCGAGATCCACCCTCCACCATTGCGGGAAGGTGCCATCCACGGCCGCCCAGCGGGAGGTCGTGCTGGCGTCGTTGGCGTTGGCTACGAGGTTGCCGGCCTGGAAGGAACTTGCCGTCGCGAGTTGGTTGAGCGCGAGGTTGGTGTCCCCTCCTCCGCCGGAGCCGACGGTGATGACCAGCGTCTTGGTATCGGTGCCGAACGAGTTCGAGGCGCTGATGCTCGAGGTGATGGTGCCTGCGGCGCTCGGAGTGCCGGAGATC
>JBOHXO010000495.1:0-1581 GCA_050737475.1 Chthoniobacterales bacterium | reverse complement strand
GACCACAGCGCACCGTCCGTCGTCTGCTCCATGCGGATATTGTGGAGCTGCAAAATATCAATCCGGTCCGTCTTCAGCCGCTGCAACGCCGCGTCCGTCGCGCGCCGGATCGCCTCGGGCCGGAAATCCTGCGGAATCTCGCGCTGCCCGCGCCCGCGCTCCTCGCCATGGTTCACGAAATCGTAGCCGACCTTCGTCGCGATCACGATTTCGTCCCGCCGGCCCTCGAATGCCTTCGCGATCAACTCCTCGCTGCGGCCGTTGCCATACGTGTCCGCCGCGTCGAAAAGCGTCACGCCCAGATCGAGCGCCCTGCGCATCAACGCCACCGCATCGTCGTCGGTATACGTGCCCCACCAGCCCGTTGAAACCGTCCAGAGGCCAAACCCGACCTCGCTCACCCTCACATCGGTGCCGCGAAATGTGCGATATTTCATGAACCTCAAGTCCTATACGCACCGAAACGTCTTTCAAATAAGGAAAGCTGGAAATCAGGAAAGTCCCTGAAACATTTCCGTTTCCCGCCCTCCCGCCTTCCTGCTTTCCTTATTCCCCATTCCGCATTTCGAATTTCGCATTACCTTTCGCCGATGCTCGCCCTCTCCACCTGCTGGAATTCCCACCGCCACACCAATGGTGAGGACATGCTTCGCGAAATCGCGGATCTTGGTTTTACGAACGTCGAACTCAGCCACGGCCTCAATCTCCCGATGATGGAGGGCATTCTGAAAGTCGCCGAGCGCGGCGGAATCAACTTCACCAGCCTGCACAATTTCTGCCCGCAACCCGTCGAGGTGATGAGCGACTCGCCCGATTGCTACGAGTTCACCTCGAACCGCCCGGAGATCCGCCAGCGCGCCGTCAAGACCACCCTGCAAACCATCGACTACGCCCACCGCGTCGGCGCAAAACGCATCGTCCTCCATGCCGGCTGCGTCAGCCCGATGCGTGGATTCACCAAGAGCCTCATCGAGATGATCATTCACGGAAAGTTTCTCTCGAAGGACTACGCCGAGGAAAAATTGCGCGGCGTGCAGCAGCGCGAACAGGCGTCGCAGGAATACATCCATCGCCTTGCCGAGACGCTCAAACCCATCATCACCGCCGCCGGTGAAAAGGGCATCCGCCTCGGCATCGAGAACCGCGACTCCTACGAACAGCTTCCCTCCGAGCGCGAACTTCCCTCGCTCCTCGACCAGCTCGGCCCCGTCTGCGGCTACTGGCACGATTTCGGCCACGCCCAGCGCAAGCAAAACATGGGCTTCCTCGATCACCAGGCGTGGTTGAAACAAATCGGCTCCCGCGCCATCGGCTGCCACCTGCACGACACGAAATGGCCGCTCGAGGACCATCGCGCGCCCTTCACCGGCGACGTTGTGTTCTCGACCCTCGTGCCCCACCTGCCGAAGGACATTCCCTTCGTGATCGAGCTCCATCCCAAGCGCGAAGTCTCGGAAATCACAGCCGCCGCCGACCGCTGGCGCAGAGAGTTCGGTGACTGAACCGTGAAGGACGTGAAGAACATGAAGAAAATTCCTTCTTCATGAACTTCATGCTCTTCATGGTGCTTCTTTCATGAAG
>JBOHXO010000494.1:0-3927 GCA_050737475.1 Chthoniobacterales bacterium | reverse complement strand
CTTTCGAACCTCTGAGCCCGGGGACGAAGCTCACGGAAAAGCAAAAAAAGCAGGTCGAGCAGGTGCAGAATGAGTTCGCAACAAACTCGGGCGGCAGCAACTCGGCGCCCGCAGATTCGAAGCAATGGAGCGATGCGCTTGTCAGCGCGGACGACCAATTTCGCGCGTTGTTCGGCGAGGATGCCTACTTTGCCCAGCAGCTCCAGGCCATGCGCCACGGCAGGGCCGCGAAATCCACCGCGCAATAGTTCGCTGCTCCAACGGCATGCCTTTCCGCGTGCTGTGAACTGCGGAAATGGCCCGTCGCCATGGCCGCAGACTATGTGACGGAATCTTAACGATCAGTTCGTTGTGCGCGTCAGCGTTTCCAATTCTTCTTCCGCCACGCGGGGGCCACATGCCGCCGCAAACCACCAACTCCATCGCCCAAAAATGAAAAAAACATCTCTCCTCAAGACCGCATTGCTGGCCGCCGTCAGCATTGGTCTCTTCGCCGGGCACGCCCGCGCGGCGCTGACCACATACAACAAGGCGGACCTGTTCATCGGCTTCTACGACGCCTCGGGTAATGCCACCCAGGATTATCTCTACAACATCGGAGCGGCATCCACATACCGTGATGCGACTCCCGGTTCCACGATCTCGCTCACCGCGGTGGGCTCGGATCTGATCACTATGTTTGGATCGGATTGGAATACGAACCAGGACATTCGCTGGTTTGTCTTCGGCGCGGCTTACAACGCCGATGTCGCGACGGGGCTCGTCACGGATCCCGCCTGGACTCTTTACATGGGCTCCGAGGAACTCACTGTTGGGACATACAATCCCGCATACGCGATCGGCTCCACCAGTGCGCAGGCTGGCGTCGGCAATTCCATCAACGACCTCGCGACCTTGTTCAAAGGCAAGACGTCGAATGGCGTTGCGACGAACTCGCTCAAGCAAAACGCGGCGCTCAATAACAGCCTCGTGTTCTTTTCGAACGGCACGCTGCTGTTCGACAGCACCTATGTCACCGGAGGTTTCGGAGCTGGCACCGCCGGCACGGCCCTCGACTTGTTCCGCATGCGCGGAGATAGCCCCACGTCCACCAGCGAGCTGGGTTCCCGCGAAGGCCGCTTCACGATCAATGACTCGGGCGCGGTTACCTTCACCGCCACGGCCCCCGTGCCGGAGCCTTCCACCTACGGCCTCTTCATCGGCGCCGGTGCGATCCTCCTGATCGCAGTCCGCCGCTTCCGCGGAAATCAAATCGCCTGATCACCAACCCTCACCTCACGACCCTACTACCCAACAAACCTATGAAAATCACCCACATCCTCGCCGCCGGAGCGGTTGCGCTTGCCACCATCGGCATGGCGTCCGCCCAGACGGTCATTACGATCACCGGCTCCAGCGCGTATCGTTCTTCCGTTCACAAGGCCATCATCAATATCCTCGGCGGCACCGTGACCCCGGGAACGCCCAACACGGCGACCCTTCCGTCGGCCGGCGGCAACGGCGGTTTCGCCTATGCCAACGCTTCCGACTTCACCGCGGCGAACTCCGCGACATTCCGCGGCTACCTCGGCGGTGACAACACGAAGGAAGTCATCATCAAGACATCCTGGACGGGTTCCGCGGCCGGCATCCAGACGGTCGCCTCGACCGACTCGCTGTTCACCGTGCGCGTGCTCCCGGCAGCCACCGTGCTGGCCACGGGCGGCACGGCAGGCGTCGCCGACGCGACCAACACCTCGAATCCGGCGGACCTGGTCCTTCCCGATATCGCAATGGCGGACAACCGGCAGGTTGCCACTCCGTTCACCGGCTCACCGGCCGTGATTGACGGAAACAACTACACGACGCTTACCGCCACCAAGGTCGGTGTGGTGCCCTTCCAGTTCGTGAAGAGCAAGGGTGCTTCCGCGGCCATCACCAACATTACGCCGCAGATTGCGCGCGCTCTATGGACCGGCAACGGCAAGCTCCCGCTCTCGTTCTTCACCGGCGTTGCGGCTGACTCGTCCACCTTCATCTATGCGACCGGCCGCGACGGTGACTCCGGCACACGCATTAGCTGTTTCGCGGAAACCGGTGTCGGCATCACCAGCGGAGTGCAGCAATACGACTGCAATCTTGAACTGACGGTTGCCCCTCTTGGCACTGCGAAGCTCTATGCGGCGCAGACCGTGAATGGCATTTCCTACGAGTTGGGCCAGGGCGGCGAGAAGAGCGGCGGCACGCTTGCCGGCACGACCAAGATGGGCGCGAACGGCCTCTCGAATTCCTACATCGGATACATGAGCACGGGTGACGCAACGACGCTTGCCAACAATGGCGGCGCCGCGCTTACCTACAACGGCGTGGCCTTCAGCCTCACGGCGGTTCGCGAAGGTCAATACACCTTCTGGGGCTTCGAGTATCTGCTCTACAAGCCCAGCCTTGCGGGCGTGAAGCTCTCGTCGGCGACCGCGCTCGCGAACCAGATCATCAGCACGGATGCCGCAGTCACGCTCGGTTCGATGCACGTCACGCGCTCGAGCGAAGCCGGCAAGGTCACCCAGTAAACTTAAATTCAACAATCGTTACGCGAATACCCGCGGGGAAAAACTCCGCGGGTGTTCTTTTTTCAGCGGGTGCCATCTCGCGGCGATTCAAACAATCACATTCTCGGCGTGCCGCAAGTCAAGGTCTCCCAGCACCTCGCCTACCTGCGCAAACGCAACATGGTCGAGACCACTCGGCACGCGAACTGGATGATCTACAGCCTGCCCGCCGATCCGCCGCCTGAGCTCGAGAGCAACCTCAAGTGCCTGCAGGATTGCGCGCAGACGGACATTCGTTTTCGGCGCGACTTGAAAAAGCTCAAGAGCTCGCAGGCCGCGAGCCGCTGGATTTCCCGCGCATTGAAAGAAAAGCAACCCCACAACCGTTAACCCCCAACTCCCATGGACCCGCTCAAACCCAAATTCAAAATCCTCTTTATCTGCACCGGCAACTCCGCCCGCAGCATCTTTGCGGAATACCTGCTCAAGCGCATGGCACCCCTGCGCTTCGAGCCGCACAGCGCGGGAGCGAATCCAAAGCGTGCGCCGCATCCCTTCACGCTCGAGGTGCTGCGTGAAACCTACCAGATCGCCGCCGAGGACGCCCGCAGCAAGCCCATGGAGGAGTTCAAGGATCAGGAATTCGATTTCGTCATCACACTCTGCGACTACGCGCGGGAAGTCTGCCCCTCCTGGCCGGGCCAGCCGATCATCGCGCATTGGGGCACGCCGAATCCCGCGGACTTCTACGGCGACGCGGTGGCGAAACGGCATTTTTTCTGGCGGATTTCGCAGCAGATCAACCGCCGTCTGGAGCTGCTCACCTCGCTTCCGTTCGACAAACTCGACGCGCTTCGGCTCGACGCCGCCACAAAGGAAATTGGCACCTGCGAAAAAATCGAAATCGAGAAAACGCCCGCATCCTGACGAACAGGACCGCGCGCAGGCATGAAATCAAGGGCTGGAAAGCACGCGAAACCGGGGCTCGCCACCACTTTTCTCGAACATTTTCGTATGTGACGGATTTGTCACATTTTGCGGCTCAATCGGTTGGCGGGAGTTGAGATACGAACGCACGCGTATCTGCCACTCCCGCGTGATTATCAATGTGCCGTTGCCGAGAAAAGCCGCACCCCTGCCTGAAATTGCCACGATTTTCAGGCCGCGGGCCGTGTTTTTGTGCGCGCATCTGACGGTTGCAACTCTGTTATCCGCCACATCGGCTTATGCGCAGGAAACCCAGGCACCACCTGCCTCCACGGACACGACGTATATCCGGGAGATTCGGGTAAAAGGAGCGACGAAGCTGCCGGGGGCCGAGGTGGAGGAAGCGGTGTATCCGTATATGGGGCCCGGGCGGACGGCCGGGGATATCGAGGAGGCAAGGGCGGCCTTGGAA
>JBOHXO010000493.1:0-3488 GCA_050737475.1 Chthoniobacterales bacterium | reverse complement strand
CAGCTTCATTGATCCCGATGGCCATGGATGGAATTTGATCCACATGGCGGAGGAGACGCCCTAGAGGTTGCCCTGAACCTTTACAGGAGGAAACGGAGAGAACAGAGAACAGCATTTACAGATCCTTCGAGTCGTTCTCTTAAAAATCCCCTTTATTCCTCCGTTACCTCCCGTTGGCTCGTGTTCAAAATCCGGACTTCCCGTTCTGAAATGAGACCCCTTCGATACTCCATCAACGTCACGTTGGACGGCTGCGTCGATCATCGTGCAGCTTCCACAGACGACGAACTGCATCGTTTCTGGGCCGGGAAACTCGCCCAGGCCGATGCCCTGCTCTTTGGCCGGGTCACTTACGAAATGATGCAGGCCGCGTGGCGGTGGCCGGCAAATGGGCTGCGGCCCGAATGGATGGCCGCGTGGATGGAACCCTTCGCCCGCACGATCGACGCGGCCAGGAAATACGTCGTGTCGAGCACCTTGAGCCAGGTCGATTGGAACGCGGAGCTCTTGCGCGGAGATCTGGGGAAGGCGGTTCAGCAACTCAAGCAGGAGCCGGGCAAGGGGCTGTTCGTGGGAGGCGTGAAGCTCCCGCTGGCGTTGGCGGAACTGGGATTGATTGATGAGTATGAGTTCGTGGTGCACCCCAGGCTGGCGGGCCATGGACCGACGTTGTTCGCCGGGCTCTCGAAGCCTCTCGACTTGAAGCTCGTCAGCCGGATGGAATTCGGCTCGGGAGCGGTGGCGATGCGGTATGAGCCGGGAAGGGTGCCATTTTGAATGGAAAATGGGGAAGGCGGCGGCGCGCCCGCGTGGAATGACCGGGCATGCACCAAGGTCATTGTCGTCCGGCATGGCGATTACCTGGTCCGATTTGATTTCCTGTGTCTGGCATCCCGCGAGAAAAATTGGCAGCCCACCACATGGATCGCTTTATAAGGGACATGCTTTCTCCGCCTCCCGATGAGCGCTGGCAATGCCTCGCGGCCGCAGAACGGGATTTTCATTTCGACACTGGGGAGATTCGCCGATAGGGATTTTCGAAGCGGATACGCCAATTAATGGCGTAAAATCCAACCTCGAAAGAACATTCCCATGAGTGCAAAGATTCTCTTCACCGCCAAGACCCACACCACCGCCGGCTCCAATGGCGCCGGGAGCAGCGCAGACGGCTTTCTCGATATCAAGCTTCCGGAGCCGCATCCGGCCGCCGAAAATCTCTTCGGTGTCGCCTGGTCGGCCTGCTACATGGGCGCGCTCGGGCTCGTGGCCGGCAAAAAGCAGATCGAACTGCCGGCCGACATGGCGGTGGACGCCGTGATCAACCTGAACATGGATGCCGGCGCCTTCTACCTGTCGGCGATCCTCAACGTGAGCCTGCCGGGCATCGAACGCGAGGTCGCGGAGGAACTGGCCGAGGCCGCGCACGCGGTCTGCCCCTACTCCAAGGCCACGCACGGCAACATCGCCGTCGAGACCAACGTCGTCTGATCGCCGTCCGCCGGTAAGTGATCGTTAAAGGGAGGGACGGCTGTAAGCCACCCTCCCCTGATTGGTTGCGCAGCGACGAAACTTTTTGAAAGTTTTCCGGGATAGCTTCCGTAGATATCCGTGATGAAGATTCCCATTCGCTCCACCTGTCGTTTTCTCGCTCAAGCATGTTTCGCGGCGGTGCGTGCCTCTGGGGCTCGAGGCGCGCAGCCCGAGTGGCAGCCCGGCTCCGGGCTCGAGCAGGTGCCGATCTGGCCGAAGGACGCGCCGGACCTGCAGCCCCTCCCCGGACCGGAAAATGAGACGAAGACGGAGCCGCGGACCGGCGTCGGCGGGGCGTGGACTTATGTGACGAACGTCGCGCGTCCGACGATGACGGTCTATCCGCCCAAGGGCAAAAACACGGGCGTGGCGGTGGTCGTGTTTCCCGGCGGCGGCTATCGCGTGCTGGCCATGGACCTCGAGGGCACGGAGATTTGCGAGTGGTTCGCGTCGCAGGGCATCACGGCGGTGCTGTTGAAATACCGCGTGCCGTTTTCCGGTCCGCACTGGGATCCCGAAACAAAGCGCCACAAGGAAGTGAAAAACCCCGCCGCGCTGCAGGATGCGCAGCGGACGATCGGACTGGTGCGCGCCCATGCCGCCGAATGGGGCGTTGATCCGCACAAGGTGGGCGTGATCGGATTCTCCGCGGGCGGGCACATGATCGCGGACGTGAGCACGCATTTCGAAAAGCGCGCGTATCCGCCCGTGGACGCGGCCGACAAGGAAAGCTGCCGGCCCGACTTTGCGATCGCGCTGTATCCGGGGCACATGCTGGAAAACACGACGAAGGAATTCGAGTTGAACCCGAAAGTGCCCGTGACGAAGGACGTGCCACCGACGTTCATCGCGCAGGCGGAGGACGACCCCGTGGACGAGATTCAAAACTCACTCGTCTATTACATCGCGCTCGAAAAAGCCGGCGTGCCGGTGGAGATGCATTTGTATGCGCGCGGCGGCCACGCGTTCGGCCTGCGGCCCTCGGAATTTCCGATCACGGAATGGCCGCGGCTCGTGGAGAAATGGCTGCGGACGATTGGAATGATTTCCGCGAACACGGCACCCGCTGTCGCTAAGTGAGGACGTAAAATTTCACAGGAGGAAACGGAGGCAAGAGAGGTAGTAAAAAATCTCTCCGTTTTCTCCGTTGCCTCCTGTTGAAGAAATCCTGCTTCAGCCCGGGAATCTAACGCCTTACGCGGACGCGGCGGCTGACTTCCGTTGTCTGGCCGGTGGAATCCGTCGCGCGAATCGCGATGACGTTCATGCCGTGCTTGAGGTCGCCTTCGAATTTCCACCTCCTCGTCCCGTCGGCCTTGCGGAATCTCCCGTGGCCGATGCGGTAGGTCACGGAGGCGATGCCGACGGTGCTGATGGCGGTGCCGCGCACGCGCACGGAGGTTTTCCCAGGGCCGATGCGCTTCAAGTCGGTCACCCTCAACACGGGCGGCGCGGGCGGAGTCGGCGTTGGTGTCGGGGCGGGAATGGGCACAAGGATGAGCAGGCCGTCGTCGAGGTCGAACAGGACCTGATATTCGTTGAAGACCTGGATGCCGGTGTTGAGGCGCACACCACCAATGCCGACGGTGAGATTCGCATCCACGTCGAGCGTGTTCTGCGCGGGCAGCGTGTTCTGGACCGTGAAGCTGAGGAAGGATTGCTGGGCGGAGGATTCGTTCACGCCGGTGAGGCTGAATGCGGTGCCGGGCAGCACCTTGCCGTGATCGGCACCGCCGGTGATGAGGCTCGCGGGCACGGGATTGCGCGCGCCCGGCGACTGGTCCTGATAAAAGACGACCTCGTCGCCTCCCCCGGTGTCGAAGATGGTGGGCACGGCGGCGGTATATTGGCTGCCGTTGAGATGGACGATGGAGGTGGTGACCTGCGTCGCCTCGTAGGCGGGAACGTTGCCGGGAAGGTATTGCGCCACGCCGCCGCTCTCGAGCGCGGCCATGGGG
>JBOHXO010000492.1:0-5322 GCA_050737475.1 Chthoniobacterales bacterium | reverse complement strand
CTGCATGACCGTGCGCTTGATGACGTCATACCATTTGTCGATCTGCTCGCGCGGCGCCGGCATCTGCGAGCCGGCCACCTGCAGCAGCGCTTCCTTCCAGCTGTCCATTTCCGCGGGCACCTTGTCCATCACCTGCTGCGTGCGGAGGTAGAAGTAAAAATCCCCGCCGGAATCGAGGTAGCCGGCCGTGGCCTGGAAGGTTTTCGCGGCTTCCGTTTGCGCCGCGCCCGTGGGCGGCGCCGGCATGGCGGGTTTCTTTTCGCATCCCCCGAGCAGGACGAGCGACGCGACGAGGGTGGCCGGGAGTGCGGAGCGGAGGAGTTTCATGAAGCGTGGATTTCCCGCGCTTGTATCGTTGCAGTCACCACCGCGCAATGCGGAAACGGAAAGTCGCGAGGATAACAAGGATGCGCTTCACGCGATGGCCGTGGAGAGATCCAAACTTCTAATAATACAAAAACCCGGAATACGTGATGAGCGCTCCCCCGAAATTGCACGTGCCGTTGATGATGAGAGTCGTGCGGAAGGAGGAATCACTGCGCGTGATCGTGACGGTGTAGATAAAGTCCGGCGTCGGCGGGCGGAAATCGGACTTGATCGTGCCGCCGTAGCTCATCGTGCTCGCGTTCCGGTTCACCGTGACCTTGACGCGGTGAACCAGGCTGGGATTGGGGCCGAGCCGCATGTTCGTCGCGCATTCGTAGGTGTCTTCCGTGGCCGTGGAACTCAGCTTTTTGACGAAGGTATGAAGCATGTCTGGCCTGACATTCGGGTCTCTGGAGAGCGCACGGAGCTCTCCTGCGAATCCCGGCACGACCTTGTTCGTCGTCTCCGATTCGAGTGTGAATGGAGCGACGCCGCGGTCGGGAATCTCCAGTTTCCCGCGACCGATGAGGCGGTCTTCGTGAATCCTTCCGGCGAATGCGCCCGTTGTGCCGTCATCCATGGGAATGGTGCCGCGGAAGCGCCCGGAGTTGCTCACCGAGCCGCGCACCGGGAGGCGTCCGACCCCTGCGGCGGAGAACGTGCCGGTGAGATGGCGGCCCTTGACCGTGAAGAGGAAAATATTGCGGATGTGCATTCCGGATACCGTCGTCGGCGCATCGCCGGCGTAGGTGTCATCGAATTTGCCTTCGGCCCGGAGCGGTGATCCGGTCAGCGTGATGAGTGCAAGGGAACAGGCAATCCATCGGCTCATGCGAAAGAGCTATAGCCCATTTCCATAAAGTCAACCGGGTCATTGGTGGGATGTTTTCGAAATAAATCGCGATGGGAGAGGGCCGGATCCGCGTCGGGAAGCGAAGCTCTGGTGAAATGAATGACGAAACATCGGACGAGCCCACCAACGATTCCCTCCGCCGCAAGGGCGGTGAACTTGCCTCCGCCACGCAGGAACGCGTCGGCGATGCACTCTCCGAAATCGAAACCCGCATCCGCAAAAATCCGTGGATTTTCATTGGCGGAGCGCTGTTGATTGGCGGTGCCATCGCTGCGCTTTGTCCGCGCCACCGCCGCGAGCCGGAGAAACTCGAAGTCGTGCGCGACTGGCTGCGCCACGCCTACGAGAATGTTGCCGATCGCATGCCCGACCGCTCCGACGTGCAATCCGCCGTCGAGTCGCTGGACCTCCCGGGTCGCATCAATTGCCTGCGCAGGAAACTTCACATCGGTTGATGCCATGGACTGCGAATTCACCCGCTCCTGCGAGGAGTCCATCCGCCGTGCTCCGCTTGCATCCATGGGCATTGCCGCTCTCGGTGCCCTCGTTGTGAGCAAGCTGCCCGTCGGCGCCATCATCGGTGCGTTGCTGCGCCTGGCCTTCGCACTTTTTCGCCCGGCGCTGCTTGTTTTCGGAATTTTGAAAATTGCCGAGCTCTGCCGCGAATCGTGCGCGCGATCCTGCGAAATCGGCCGCTCCCGCCCCGCTGAATCCCGGATCCCGGAAGCCATTTCCTAACCAGTTCACCTGGCCTTGGGATTACGGCAGCTGTCCTGAATTTTTTTCAGTGTGGAAAGAGGACAGGAGAGCATGAAGGGGATTTTCCCATCTCATGCTCTCCATGGTGAAATTTCTCCGGACATGGCTCCAGCCCCTCCGGCGAACGGGCTGCCTACTTTTTCTTGCCGGAGAACGTGCCGTTGCCGCGGATGGCGCTCTGGTAGTCGAGAGCGAACGTGCCGTCGGCGGCGATTTTTGCGAAGTAATTGATGCCGCCCTCGGTGGTTCCGGCGAAGTCGTTGAGGTCGCCGACGAGGTTCGTGAAGCTTAGCGTCGAGCCATCGCGGAAGGTGAATGTGCCCACGAGCGTGCGATCCTTTGCGACGTCGAGGCGCAGCTTGATCGCGCCCTGAGTCGGGCTGTTGTTGGTGGCGATGTAGGTGCCTGCGACCGAAGTCTCCACGCCGCCCGTGCTCGTGCGCTTGCCCACGAGATCCCCGCGGCCCAGCACGCCCTGGTAGGAAACCGTAAACTTGCCGCTCGTGTTGAGCTTCACGAAATAGGTGAAGCTGTTGATCACGCTGTTCACCTGTCCGTCGTCGCTCACCTCGCGGTTGTCGCGGATCACCTGGCCCGAGCCCGTCGTGAACTTCAGGCTCGCGATGCCCTGCGGCGTCACGAACACATCCACGCGAATGATGGCCTGTGTCGGCGGATGGGTCGCGACCCACGTCCCGCGATACGGCGACTTTTCCTCCAGCCGCTCGGCCGCGAGTTTATAGCTCACCGCTCCGTAACCAGGGACGAACAACGTGCCCGTGCCCGAGAGATTCCCGGCCTTCGTGATCTTTCCGGCAAATTGACCGGTGATTCCGAATTGCACGTTTACAAATCCCACAAAATGCCCCGTGCCGCCATTCAGCGAGCAGGTGATGGTGACGACCTTGTTCGCTCCCGGGACGAGCACCTTGCCGGTGAACCGCGGATTCTTGACCTTGAAGGAAACGGGCACCGAAATTTTCTGGCCCACGATTTTGGTCTTCGCTTCGCCGACATACTCGCCGTCGAACTTGCTGCTCTTCGCAAAGGCCCCGGCGCTGCCAAGGACCATGATTGTGACTGCCAGAAACCCCGCAATGGATCGGCTCATGAGATGGAAACTAAAACTGCCAATAATTGACGTCAAGGGCGATATCAGTCGCCAGACAGAACTGCGGCTAACTCAACGATTTGCAAACGGGAATTCCCCGTCTTTTTGTTGATCGAGCGCCGGCCGGTAGGCGAAAAGCCCCGGCACCCCGCCAGTCATGATGAAAAGCACTGCGTCGCCCGGACGGTAAACACCCGCGCGAATGTCGGCCAGCACCCCCGCGAAGGCCTTCCCCCCATACACTGGATCGATCAGCAGCCCCTCCGTTCTCGCCAGAGTCCGGATCGCGTCGAGTCCGGCCTGGGTCGGAATGCCGTAGCCCGCGCCGCGCTGGTCGTTCGACACGTCAATGGCGTCCTCGGACAAGGAGGCATCGGCGTCCAACAAAGCCAGCGTCGCGCGCGCCTCATCGAGCGTCACATTCCGCGCGTCGCCGGCTTCACGAAGCACCGCGAACGAGCGCACCTGCTTCGGATCCCTGCCCATCGCCGCGAAGCCCGCCGCCAGCCCGGCGTGCGTGCCGGAGCTGCCATTGGGAATCACGATCCGCGCGAAAGTCTCCCCGAGTTCAGTCTCCTGCTGCGCGATTTCCTGCGCGCATGCGGCATAGCCGAGACAGCCTACCGGCGACGACCCGCCGCTCCCGACGACATACGCCCGCCGCCCCAGGCCCTCCAGCTCCGCCGCCCGCTTGCGCGCAAATTCCAGCGGATCCGACGAGCCGGCCACGTAATGGACCGTCGCGCCAAAAATTCCGTCGAGCAGCACGTTCCCGTTGCGCCGGTATTCGATGTCGCCGCGTGCCACGACATCCGCCAGCACCAGCTCACAGGCCAGCCCCATTCGCGCCGCCGACGCCGCGCTGAGCCGCGCGTGATTCGACTGCACGCCGCCGACCGTGACGAACGTGTCGCATCCTTTAGCCACGGCTTCGCCGAGCAAAAACTCCAGCTTGCGGAGCTTGTTCCCGCCGCCACCGATTCCCATCACATCGTCGCGCTTCACGAAAATCCGCACCCCACCGGCCGCCGCCCCGAGGCTGCGCTCGAGCCCGGCGAGGCGCTGGATGGGCGTCGGTCCGTCGAGCAAGGGCACACGCGAAAATATTTCCAGCGACAGCGAATTCATGCCGGGATGTTCGCTGCTAAATGGAGAGCGCGCGACTCGGAATTCGAAATGAGGCACCGCGGAGACGCCGAGGCGCTGAGATGATTCTCAACCCTCCGCGACCTCCGCGTGAACTTCATTCAGGCCGCCGCCTGTAATCGCGGGAAGCGATTTTTTCGGCATTCGAAAAAGGAACGCGCACCGTCGGTGCTGGAAAAAATCAAAACTTGAAAATGGGGGAAGATTTTCTGGCGATAGAGCATCGCAAGGGCAGTTGCCTTGGGCGAATCCACCAGGATTCCCCACGTTCCTCGCGGAGCGCGGGGATGGCCCACGACGAAGCGTGCGAAATACTCGATTTCGGCGACGGAGAATTCCGGAGTCGCACGTCGGAAATCCACCACGCCATCGAATTCGCTGGAGTAGCGCCTGTCAGCCAGCAGCCGTGCCGTGCAGTCAAGCAGTCCGAAAATGGTGCAAGTCCCTTTGAACTTCAGTCGCATCAATTTCTTGCGTCCATCGATGGTATAACGACATTCCATCAATCTACGGTTCGCAACCAGCCAGCGGAGCGGATGTATCGCATCTTCTCAGCGCCGGCCGATGGAGATATTCGTGTTCTTACCGAGCTTCTGTAAAATCCTCACCCCCAGATGGCGGGGAAGGCCTGGAAGACGATCAGCAGGATGGCCAGCATTGCCAGCAGCGAGGCGACGGCGAGCGCGCGGCCCATCGTGGACATTTCGCCTTCCAGCCAGCGCAGGTAGAAGCGGCTGGCGAAGGGAACGAGCACCCACGAGGTGGCGGCCACGCACAGGGCATTGCTGATGAGCATCAGGCTCGACATGCCGGAGTCCTTGAACATCCACCGCAGCACGGGCGTGAGCACCATGGCCGTGGGATAAAGCGTGAGCAACACGAGGAGGTTGACCTTCCATTTCGGGGGCTCAGTGGTGACGCGGTTCGAGAGCCAGCGCGAATAGCCGTCCCAATTGCCATGGCCGCGGAAGGCGAAGCCGGCCTGCTCCTCCTCGAGGTTCAGCAGGCGCCGCCGCTCGGGGTTGTCGAGCCACGTGGTGCAATGTTCCGCGGTATCAAACTTCAAGGTCGTCTCGAAGCGCGTGAC
>JBOHXO010000491.1:0-2266 GCA_050737475.1 Chthoniobacterales bacterium | reverse complement strand
CATCACCTTCGCGGAACTGCCGCCGGGGATCACCGCCTTCAACTTCCGTCCGGGCTTTAATCCGCCGCAAACATCGTTGATCAACTCACCGAGCGTCACCGCGCCGGCGGGCAATTCGTAATAGCCTGGCCGCATCACGTCGCCGCTCACGCACATCGTGCGCGTGCCGCCGTCGCCGGGCGTGCCCATTTTCGCATACTCCTCGGGCCCCATGCGCAGGATGTGCACGACGTGGCAGAGCGTCTCGACATTGTTCACGATCGTCGGCGACATGTAGAGGCCGAGCACCGCGGGAAAATAGGGCGGCTTGATGCGCGGATACGGGCGCTTGCCCTCGAGCGATTCGATGAGGCTCGTCTCCTCGCCGCAAATGTAGGCCGCCGCGCCCTGGTGCACGTAGATGTCGCAGTCGAAGCCGGAGCCGTTGATGTTTTTTCCAACGAGACCTTTGGCTTTCGCCTCCTTGATCGCGTTCCACACGATCTTCGCCGCGTGCGGGAATTCGCAGCGGATGTAGATGTAGGCGAGATTGACGTTCAGCGCCCACGCCGCGATCAGCACACCCTCGATGAGTTGGTGCGGATCGTTGTGGAGAATGTAGCGGTCCTTGAAAGTGCCAGGCTCGGACTCGTCGCCATTGACCGTGATGTAGTGCGGCTTGCCGTCGTCGCGCTTGATGAAGCTCCACTTCACGCCGCATGGAAATCCCGCGCCGCCGCGTCCGCGCAGATTCGCGGCCTTCACGGCGTCCACGATGGATTGCGGCTGCATGCCGAGCGCTTTTTTCAGCTGCTCGTAGCCCCCGGCATTGATGTAGGTCTCGATGTCGTTCGACCAGCCGGGCTTGCTGATGTTCTCGAAAATGATGCGCCGCTCGCGCGGGTGGGCCTGTGGGATGAGCGAAACCATTAGGTGTATTGCTTCACGATTTCGCCGACTTCCTCGGTCGTCACGCACTCGTGCAGGTCGTCGTTGATGAGGCAGACGGGCGCGGTGCCGCAACTCGCGAGGCACTCGACGAACTCGACGCTGAATTTTTTGTCCGCGCTCGTGGGCGGCGCGTGACCGAAGCCATGCGAGTGATCGTGCGGGTCCACGCCGGTCGCCTCGCAGAATTTCTCGCGCAACGCGTAGCTGCCAGCCATCGCGCAGGATAACGTGCGGCAGACGCGGATGATTGTCCTGCCGGCGGCCTCGCGGCGGAACCACGGATAAAAAGTGACCAGCTCGTAGATATTCACCGGCGTCAGATCGAGCTTCGCGGCGATCCACTCGATGCCGGAGTCATCAATGAATCCAAAGTGGTTCTGCCAGAGATGCAGAAGCGGAAGCGAGGCGCTGCGCTTGGAAACCGGGTAGTGGGAAACGGCTTCGTCAATTTCCGCCAGCAGGTCGGCGGGTATCTGGTCAGCCTGTCTGGAGGTCGTTTCGCTCGTCATTTCCGGCCAAAACAACGCCAGAAAAATCCACGCCCGTCCATGCTCAATTTGCGGAAGATTGCGCAGGCCGCAAAGCACCCGCGCTTCATGCAAACCGCAAACCGTCCCGCAGTCCCTTCGTGCAAAACGCGCGTTTCCGTTCCACCCGCAACATTCCGGTGCAAATGCTCGAACAGAAGCAGGCCGCGGATTTTCGCAGGATGGCACACGCGTTGCGAAAGAATGGAATCCTAACCCAAGTACATCCCATGAAATACATCCTGTCCCTCGTTGCCGCAGGCATTTACGTCATCGTCACCTCCGGTTGCGTGAGCGTGCATCGCGAAGAACCCGCCACGACTTCCACGACGCGCACGACGACCGTGGATACGCCGGTCACACCGGCCGTCTCCTCGTCCACAACCACGACCACCTACTAAATCGTGAACCCCATGGACGACACCCTCAGGTTTCCCGAGTTGTATCGGGATCGCCTCGAAATGTCCCTCGCCTTCGGTGATCTCCCCACCGCTGACGAGGGCCGGAAACGCTCGATCACCCGCACCGTGCGAGCCATTGCCACCACACTCGCCATTTGCACAGGCCTCTGCCTCGCGCATATTGTCGGGTGGTGACCCGCACAAAAGTCGTCCTGATTGCCCTCGCGGCACTTGCTTTCACGGCATGGATCAATGCCGCGCAGGAGCACCGTGGTTGCAGCGCATGCTCGCCCGCGATCTCGATGGCTCCCCTGTTCGCCATCGACCCGCGCTAGATCCCATCCACGGGCGATGCTTCCCGCCTGGTGCATCCGCAAGCAGCATTGCAGACGATCCCTTCCGGATACC
>JBOHXO010000490.1:0-4152 GCA_050737475.1 Chthoniobacterales bacterium | reverse complement strand
GCTTTGGTTTCGCCATGCGCGAGCCGGTCACGATAGGGCTGGAGCAGACGCAAGCTTTCAAGCAATGGCCGCGCATCAACTCTCAGCGTCCGATGAATTTTTTTCTTTTTCGGCGCAGCGGAATCATTCGCGGAAGGCTTCGCCGGCTCGGGACTGGCCACCACATAAAATCTCGGAATGAGCAGCGCGGTGGCGGCCGCGAGGACGAGCGCCGGCTTGCGCCAGCAAAATCGCAGCCGGAGATGAAACAGGATGACCTGCAACGAAAAGCCGCCGAGCAACATGAGCGCAAGCGTCTGCGCAAACATGTAGGACGGTCGCGGCCGCTGCATGATCATCACCACAGCCACGGTCGCGCAGACCGAGATGATCCCCACGATCGCCCATGCGCGACGCGAGAGCCATTCGCGCCACCAGTATTGAATGTTGCGCACGACGAGCACGATGCCGGCGGCGACGATGGCCAGATAGAGCAGACTCAGCGTGATTGCGACCGGCTTGTTGACAATGGTGTTCGCGTAATCGGGATTGAAATCGCCGCTGCGGCAATTGAACAGCGTGACCTGCAGACCGCTGGGTATGAGCTGCGCATTCCACCAGAAATGCTCGGACATCGCCTTCGGATTCGTCTTGATCGCCTCCTTCATCGTGAGGGTGGGCTTCCCAAAATTGCGAATCATCAACGCATGGTAATCGATCCAGGGATTGTCTTTGTATTCCGGGTGTCGCTGGCTGTAGCCGAAGCAGTATATCTGCGAGACATTCAGCGTGTGCTTCGAGCTAAGGGTGTTGTTCAGGTGGGGAAATTTGTCGTTGGATCTCCAGTAGGTGATTCCAATGATCCCGCAGGCCACGATGATCGGCAGGCCATACGCGGCGAGATATCGCAGGGGGCGAAACTCCACCTCGCGCCGCCATATCTGCCAGAGATCGAACGCCACCGAGGCCGCACCGAACATTCCAAGCCCGATGAGTATTTCGTTGCGAACGAGAAATATTGTGAGAACCAGCCACCCGACACAGATGCCGCGAACCCGCAGCGACGGCCGCCACACCAGCAGCAGCCAGAAGATCAGCACAGGGATCACCGCGAAAAGATGCACTTCGTAAAGCGCGTCGAAGTCGATCGGCAACGCGAGCCACCACGCCGTGATGAACCATGCGATCACCGGCGTGAGCAACCTGCGGGAGACCTCGAAAAGCAGCACCGTGATCGCGGCGAGAATGAGGATGCGATGCGCGATGATGACGAAATACGGATCGGGATTCAGCCAGCGCAGCGAGCCGAGGAAGCTGGTGTAGAGCGGCGACCATGCGATGTTGCAAACGAGCTTTTTCGAAAATTCCAACGCGGTGATGTAATACGAACTCGTGTCGCCCGACGTGATGTCGCGCACGTCCCACATTCCCCAAATGGTGCGCAGGAAGAGCACGGCCAGCAGCACGTAAAGCGTCACCAGCAATGCACGCGTGCATGGCTTGTCACCGGCCGGAGTGTCAGTCGAATCGGTCATGTCCCGGCGGTCTTGGATTTGCCGCCAAGCATGGCGAGCGCCTTCCGCGCCTGCTGCATTTTCACTTTGAAATACAGCGCGATCATTCGCGGCAGCGAACGGTGGATGCGCTCGTAGGCGCCCATGTCCGCACGAATATCCACGAGTTTCCCGCGCGTCAGGTGGATCTCCTCCTCGAGCGACGCGACCCTTGCCTTGAATTTGTCGCCGCGTTCGAGCGCCGCGCGAATACGTTCGTCGCGCCGTGCGAAATAGACGACGTGCATGTCGAGCCGGTCGAAGAACTGCTGATAGCGCCGCCGCAGCGCCGTGAGCCAGCCCTGCAGGATTTCGCGCTCCGGCGCGGGGAGGTCGCTTTGCTCGAGCGATTCGCCCGCGCGGCGGAACATATCGTCGAAATGCGTGCGCTCGACGGCGGGCGCGAAGCCACCCGCACTTTCCTTTGCGTGAACGACGAAGCGCGCAACCGCCTGCGGAGTCACAGCGATTCGCGCGGTGAGACTGTGTGAGGTAAGCCACGCCGAATCCGCGCAATGCCCCCACCCTTCCGGAAATGGATGCGCGGCGAGAAATTCGCGGCGATACAAATTGCTCGCGCTGCTGCCCAGCACTGTTTCCGGCACACAGCTTATCGAAAACAGGAATGCTTCGACGGGCGGCAGTATCCGGACTTCCCGTGTGGAAAAGTTTTCCACCAGCGAATGGATGGGCCAGCGCGTCTCGATCGCCTCACCGGCCTCATTGAACATCCCGGGCGGCGAGATGATCACATCCGCGCCACACGACTGGATCGCATCCAGCAGATGCCGCAGGCCATCCGGCTCGATGGTGTCGCCCATCGTCGAGAAATAGATATATGGCGCCGTCGCCTGCTGCGTCGCAAAGTTCCAGCTTTCGTAAAGCCCGCGCGGCCGCTCGAAGAAACGGATGTTCGCGCCGGTCAATTCCGAACGAAGGTAGTCAAGAGTGCCGTCCTCGGAACTATCCACGACGATAACCTCCTGCGCAGCGGCGAGACATTCGCGCACGGCGGCGATGTGCGGCTCGATCACGCCCATCGCATTGCGGGTTGGGATTACAATGGAAACCGGCAGGCTCATGATTTTTTACCGCGACCAAAAATCCGGGCCGCTTCATCGGTCAGTCGGACACGCAAGGGCTTCGCGCGTTCGCGCTCGACGTCCCGCTTTGCATCCGCGACCTGCGAGCGCAATTTCCCGATTTCGGCGACGTGCTTCGCGCGGTCCGATTGAGTGCGCTCGGTTTGTTCGGCGATGCGTTTTTCGTGACGCTCCTGGACCTTGTTGAGCCGCTCGACCTGCGCTTCGAGATATTCGATGTAGGTGAGCGGATTGCTCTTTATTTCCTCGATCGGGTCATTCCATGCCGCGCGCTCCGGCGCGTTTTTGGAATGATGCTCGCGGACCTCTTTCGCAAATTGAATCAGGTCCTTCGCCCACACCAGGCCACGCTCCCTCTCTGCGTCGAGGGCTTTGCGCTCCGCGTCCTCCCCACCCCAACCACCTTGCGACCAGTCCAGACCGGCGAAGTGCGTAGCGAGTGCATCGGCATCGTGAAGCGGAAAGAAAAACCCGCCCGGCGCCTGTTCGCGATGCGTGGGAATGTCGGAACAGGCGACGTGTTTGCCAAGTGCGAGGGCGTCCTGCACGGTGGTATTCCAGCCCTCGAACTCCGAAGGCTGGATGACTTCGATGGCACATCGGATCAGCGAGACAAGATCAGCGCGGGGCACTTCGCCAAGCACAGTGATATTGTCGAAAAGCCCATCCACACATCCGCGGCGAACCATCGCGGAAAGATGCGAATTTCCCGGGTCGCGCGAGTCGGAAAGCATGCCGACCATCACGACACGGACCTGCGGATTCCGGCTGCGGGCAAGCGCCACCGCCTCGACGACCTGCTGGTGATTCTTGTGTTTCCAGAATTGATTGGCAACGAGCACAAAACCCGCGGGGAGCTTGTATTTATCGAGTACCGCGCGGGGATCGTCCTGGATCACACTGTCGTCGCTCGCGAACGAGGAAGCAAAAGGCGCACAGGTGGCGGGGCCGGAAAAATCCGGGAACAACGACCGAAAATCCTCCAGCGCCGCACGGCTCGAGAACATCATCGCATCGCAATTCCGCACGAGATAATCGAAGTAGCGATCGCGCTGCGCACGCTGCAATTCGGTGAAATATTGCGGGAGGTGGCGGTGCTGGAAATCGGGAATCCAGCCAACGAGCGCCGCCTTCGTGTCGGGAAGCAGCACTTCCGTGACGGGGAGCACAACATCGATTTTTTCGTCGGCGATGATCCTGCGGATTTGCGCGGGGATCGAGGATGCCGCTCCGTCGGTGCGAACTTCGCGAACGCCGTGCGGAAGCTGCGCGACTCCGCCATGACCGCTGATCACGCAAATTTCGTCCGGCGCCTCCACGGCGGCAGCCAGCGATGAAAGCATGCTGCGCGAGTAGCTTGCGCCCGCCGTCCAGCTCGCATCCGAGCGGTCCAAAAATCCAATCCTGATCACAATGCGTGAAAGAAACGCGAGGGCCTCAATAAAGAATGTCGTCCAGCACGAGATAGATTCCCTCCTCGGCCTCGATCTGATCCACACGCGCGCCCTGCTCCGGCG
>JBOHXO010000489.1:0-4400 GCA_050737475.1 Chthoniobacterales bacterium | reverse complement strand
GATATGAACTGGGGCGGATCCCGCATTCCGGTAAAGGCGCCAAAAACGGTTATTTTGGAAAGCCGGAGTCACTAGCTCCAGGAATTGCTTCATACCTCCGATGTCCGCAGAAAGCTCTCGAAACAATTCCCAGAAGAAGCAACACGGCAACTCTTCTTTTGGAATATCGCCAAACCGCCATTCGCTTTTCGAAAGATTCACACGAACGAGAGGTTTACCTGTAAGATATTCAAAATCAAATCAGATAGAAAGTTGAGGGTCTAGGTGCTAGCCTCATCCATTGCGCTCAAAAGCTTGGAAAAAACCTCAATAGGATCTTCTCCCATTGATCGCACATAAATGCTGAATTGACGTAGATCGAGCTTTCGCTGTCCGGATTCAACCTTTGAAACAAAGCTCTGAGGCATACCGAGTCGCGTAGATAAATCTGTCTGCGTGATGCCATTTGCCTCTCTCAAATCTTTGAGAACAATGCAGCAGGCTTCCCACTCGGGGCTGTATAACGACTTTGTCAGGCGTTTCTTCAAGACCCGTTTTGTAATCCCAAACCGGGATTATCCCTTTTTGGGATTGACTGCTGGCGGTGTGACGTGGTTTCTGGCTCCGACCTGATCATCACCTATGAAAGCACTCCCAACTTGGTTTGTGCGGTAGCTAGCGCGTCAAAGCACCATCCATGGCATCACCGTCATACTATTACTGTGACACCGCTCGGAACGTAATCGGTCCTATTCCTTTGGAAGAACTCTTGCGGTTGGAAGAGAGAAACGTCATCTTCGAATCGACGCCGATCTGTATCGCAGGATCGGAGATTTGGGCGTCATGGGAAGACGTCCGCCCGCCTATTTCCGCACGGTCGGGCATCTATAGTTCGTTAATCAGAGGTGGAATTACTGCCTGGCATTTATGGCTTCGCAATGTCTGCCCAGCTTTGTCGAAGCTTGATCGAAAGCGATTTTGCGGCTTGGCGTTTCTTCTAGCGGGAACTACCTTCTTTTTGCCCTCGAACGGCCTTTTCGGCTGCTTGGCATTCCTCCTGTTAGGCACAGCTTACGTAGCACTTCTTTATGGCAGATTGATCAATGCGGGATTCGCAGTAAAATGGTCCGCTTTACCGACCTGCATATTTCTTTTAGCCATCTTTTCAGTCATGATGGCGAGAGTCACTGCAGTTCCGGCGATCGGAACAATGATCGCATTCCCCGCTCTGGGGATATTGTTCTTCATGGGAATGCCAGCGTGCGTGCTGCCTCCTGGATTCGTCCAAATTCGGAAATTCGACCGGGCTGCTTGGATATTGAGCGCACTGTGTGCGGTCATAGCAATTATGAACCTCACGACCTTCTCGAATTTAGGATCCCAAGGTGCATTCAGAACTTCCAACAATATCCATGCAATACGTGCAATCGAAGCACTGGACCGAACGCATGCGGCATTCGTGGGTTGCACCGCTTATGAATTTCAGCGAATCAATCAAGCGCTAGATAACGGTGCCTTTGCAGCTAGTGCACTTAACGATCTGCAACGTCGCCAAGGTGACTACGGAGATGAACCACGCGTTCTCGGGGATGCGGTGCGAACGTTCGCAGAGGAATTTGCCGGGCTGCCGAACGCCACGGAGGTCATGAAAACGGACGTCATCACCTACGCGACTTCTTGCGCAATAGCGATGAGCTATTTGTCTGGCTCGGGGGATTTCATCAAATTCAGCAATGCATGTATCGACGAGCGCGACCTCTATGAGAAGCTGAGAAACACTTTGTCTGGCGGACTCTGAATCGGCTCTCAGCTTGGCAGCCACAGTTCGCTCGTAGAGTCTTCTCACGACCGCAGAAGCAGTCACGCCCTGCACCGCTTTGGGGTTACAGGCCAAGGAGACTCACTCCGATGCTCACCAATTTTGTGCTCTGAGGATAAAAGCTAGAAACGTTGATCGAGCTTGGTAGGTGATTTGGTATGTGGAAATGCCCGGATAGCTCTGGGATAGCTTTAGGATGGGTTGTAGCGGTCCAAGCATCAAAAAACCCGCTCAGCTTGCATTTGAGCGGGTCCGCAGAGAAAAGAAAAGGTGGCTGGGGAGGGAATCGAACCCCCGACACGAGGATTTTCAGTCCTCTGCTCTGCCAACTGAGCTACCCAGCCGTCCCGAAATGGGATTGGCAGAATAGGAGCTTCCGCGCGGATTGCAAGTGCCGCGGTTATCTTCCGGCATGCACTTGAAAACGCCCCTCGCGCCGCGTGAGTCGCACCGCGCCGCCGAATGCCGCACGCATCGTGCGCTCCGTGATGACTTCGCGAATCGGGCCCGATGCGAGCACGCGGCCTTTTCGCAAAACGAGCGCGTGCGTGAAGACGGGCAGGATTTCCTCGACGTGATGCGTGACGAGCACCATGGGCGCGGTCGCCTTGCGCGAGCCGAGGCGTTGCAGGAATGCGAGGAAGCGTTCGCGCGCGACAGGATCGAGGCCGGCGCACGGCTCGTCGAGCAGCAGCAATTTCGGCCGCGCCATCAAGGCCCGCGCGATCAATACGCGCTGGCGTTCCCCTTGCGAGAGAATCCGCCACGGTTTTTCCGCAAGCGCCGCGCCGGACAACGACGCGAGCAGGCGCCGCGCGGCGTTGCGGTCTGCGGTGGATAAATTTCCCCATAGGCCCATCATCGCCTGCCGTCCGCCAGCGACGATTTCCAGCGCGGTGTCATCGTCGTGCAGCAATTGCGCAATGCTCGCGCTCACGAATCCGAGTCGCGTGCGCAGCTCGCGCCAGTCGGCCTCGCCGAACGTTTCGCCGAGCAGATGCACGGCGCCCTCGCTGGGCGTGAGGTAGCCGCCAAGCGCGCGGAGCAACGAGGTTTTTCCGGAGTCGTTTGCGCCGAGAATCACCCAATGCTCGCCGGGCCGCACCGTCCAGTGGATGCCGCGCACGAGATGCGCGTCGCCGCGATGGATGCCGAGATTTTCAACGGAGAGGATCGGTCGCATTGGGAAAAGTTCGCGGCGCATTTCCGGCAAGAAACGGCGTGAGCGTAAACGAATCGGGCCGCACGGTCACGGTCACTGCGCCGGTTTCATCCTGCCGCAGCAACACGATGCCGAGCGACTGCACCGTCCGCGCCCATTCGGGGCGGATGCGTTCGCTCTCGGGAAACGCTTCCACTGTGGCGATGATTGCGTGCGGCGCCGCGGCTCGCAGCAGTTGCTCGTCGCCAGAAAATCCCGAGAGATGCCGGCCCATCACGATCAGGTCGCAGCGCAGGCGGTCCGGGGCGTGCTGCAGCAGCCAGAGTTCGGTCAACAGGCCCGAGTCGGACATCAGCAATGCGGAAAAATCGCCGGTCTCGAAGCGCAGCACGATGGCCTTGTCGTCGGCGAGCGGGGTATTCGCATCCGCGGGAGGATACAGCACTTCCACACGTGCAGTGGTGCCAAGCGGAAATTTCGCACCGGCATTCGTCGTTCGGACCGATGTCGCCGCGAGGATGCGCTTGCGCGTGGGCGAACGATCCTGCAATCCGGAATCGAGCACCACTTCGGGTTTCAACGATTCGAAAATCCTGTCGAATCCACCGATGTGCTGCATGTCGCCGTGCGTGAGCACCAGTGCCTCGAGGCGGTTGACGCCGCTCATGCGCAGGAATGGCAGCGTGACCGTGTCTGCAAAAAATTCCGACCCGCCATCCACCAGCCATGTTCGATGATCGGCGAACAACGCTTCCGCTCCGCCGCCACCTGCATCGAGAACGACGATCTGCGCGACCGCGCCGTGCGGCAGCGGGGCGCCCAGATAGATTGCCGAGCCGGGGAGGGCGGCGAACGCCTGCACGATGAAGAGCACAACCTTCGCGAGGAGAAAATTCGCATGGTTGAAGACGACGGCAAGCCACGACGAAATCGCGCCCGCCACCATTGAGATTGCCGCGAGGATGAGCACCACCGTCGAGAGCGGCACGGCGAGCAGGTTCGCCGGGATCGAGTAAATCGGGATGAGGTGAAAATAAAAAAGGATGAGCGGCAGCGTCGCCAGCCACGCTGCGAAGGAAACCGTGACGAGCAGCGTCACGCCATTCGCCAGGCTGTAGCCCATGCGCCACCATGGCGGAATGAGCCGCGGCGGCAGGAACGGATCGGGTTGCACAAACGCGCCGAGGCGGCGGTGCAGCGGCACGGCGATGAGACAGATCATTGCGACCGCGCCGAATGAGAGTTGGAAGCCCGAGTTGAAAAGTTCGTTCGAATCCCACACGAGCAATGCCAGCCCCGCCGCGCCAAGGCTGTTCAACACGATGGCCGGGCGGTCCACGAGCAGGCTCGACGCAATCACCGAGAGCATCACCGCCGCGCGCAGGCTTGCCGCGCTGAGTCCCGTGAGCAACGCATAGAAAAACAGGCACGGAATGAGGA
>JBOHXO010000488.1:0-4705 GCA_050737475.1 Chthoniobacterales bacterium | reverse complement strand
CCACAAACGACGTCACATTGGCGTTCGTGCCGGGCGCGAGGGCGACGAAGGTGCCGTCCACCCGGTCGGAGCGCTTGATGGTGAAGCCGAGTTCGTTGGTGGAATTGTCGTTCCACGAGATCACGATTTTGCTCGAGGAGATGGGCGTGACGGCGACGGCGGACGGAGCGTTGGGCAGGCCGACCGCGGGAGGCGGAACGCCGTAGACCATGAGGTGGCCCGTATTCAGATTGTTTTTCGTATCGTAGGTCGTGAAGTAGACCCTGCCGTTCGCGACCATGGGGTAGCCGAACTTCATGCCGGCGCAATCTATGGAGCCGGGCAGCGATGCCGTGCCGGTGTAGATCGGATCGCCGGAGACATCGGCCGCGTTGTAGGCGTGCAATTCCGCCGGGGTGCTGCGGCGGATCGTCCACACGATGCCGTTGCTGTTGCCATTGGAGGAAATGAAAATCCACGATCCCAGGCCGCCGGCGTCGTAGGTGAAGTTCGATTTTTTCGCGGTGGTGGAAAGGTAGTTTCCGGTGAGGGAGTCGTAGGCGACGGAGCGCTGCGTGAGATGGCCGAAGGCCGGCGTGTAGTAGATGGAGCCGTTGTGGTAGGCGGGCGTGACGAAGAGGCCGGTGGTCTCCTCGATTTCCTGCACGGAATTATTCGGCGTATGCAGGCCGCCCATGGAATCGCGATCCACGACATAGAGCGTGCCGCCCTTGCCGCCGCCGAGCAGCAGATGCGGGTGCGGGCCGGGCTGATCGGGCAGCAGCATGATGCCGGAGGAGCCGAGGTCGAGGTCGCCGAAATTCAGGTTGGCATAGTTATTCGGCACGAACCAATTGAGCGGGTTCGAATACGCGACGGCGAAGGAGCCGGTGGTCGGCAGTTTCAACATCGCTTCGCCCCAGTCGGTGGCCGTCGTGTAGGGAGAGGAATTCTGGTCGAAGGGGCCGTTGCCCGTGACGACATACATGTTCCCGGCGGAATCGAACGCGGGGCTCGCGCCGCCCTGCCAGATGCCGGAGCCGTTTGCGTTCGGCGTGGTGTTGAATGTCTTCACGAGCTGAAGCGTGGCCGCATCGTAGCCGAGAATTTCGCCGTGATACGGCTGGGCATCGCCGTGCGAGGCGTAGGTGACGTAGACGATGCCGTTGTAAAGCGCGAGAGCGGCGCGCGCGTGCTCGCGCAGGGGATTGAAGGGAACCACGCCGCCCGCGCCTTCCGGGGCGCTGCCTGCGAAGGTGGGATTGATGAGGACGGGGCTGCCGGGCTTGTCCGCGCCGGTTTTCAAGTCGAGCGCGTGGAGCCATTGCTGGCAGGTGGAGTTCGCGGTGACCTTGTATTTCGAGATGGTGTAGAGCGTGCGGGACGCGAGGTCTATGACGGGCGTCGCGGTGATGCCCAGCTCCGGGCTGATGTCGCCGGTGAGCGTGTCGCTGTAGGGCACGGGCGTCGTGCCGGGCGGCAGGAGCGAGCGCTGCCAGATCGGGGTCGCATTCGCGCCAACGTCGCTGTCGGCATCGAATGCGTAGACGCTGTCATGCTGCGTGGTGACGTAGACGACGTTGCGAGGCGTGCCGCCGATGTCGAGCGCGCTCACGTAAAGCGGCTGGCTGTAGCTCTGGCCGTCGAGCGGCTGGGAAAACAAAAGACCGAAGCCGCCCGGTGCGGAGACCTGTGCCGGGGTGAGGATTGTTTCCTGGGCATTGCGCCCGGTGTGCTGCGGGTCCACCTGCCATGTCGTGATGTTCACCTGGGCATGCGCGCCCCGGGCGACGATCCACAAAAATAGACAGGCTGTTTTCCAATTCATTCGGTCGGCGATGCCAGTGGCCATGCGGCCCAAAGGCGCATCCCTTGCAACAGGAACCGCCCCACAGGCACGAGAGCAATCGCATGAGCAGTTGTCATGCGCAACTGTTCAAAAGACGCGGGCCACGGCACCTCGCGGCGCGAGATGCCCTACCCTTTTTTAATGGCCGACGATGTTGACTTCGTAGAACGAGGCGATGGCGCCGCCCGCGGAACATCCGGTGGCGGTGATCCGCACGAAACGGGCATTTGCGGTGAAATTATCGGCTGAGTTGCCGAAGGTTTTGTTCGCGGTTTTGTCCACTGCGAGCGTGTAGTTCGTGCCGTCGGTCGAGGTCTCGATCTTGTATTTGTAGGCGCGGGTCGCACCGCTATACCAACTGATCTCAACGCGCGTGACCGCCTTGACGATGCCGAGATCCACGGACCATGTCTGCGGCCAGGCTGCGGTGGAAGCCGACCAGCGCGTCGTGCTGGAGCCGTCGTTGGCGCTGGCGGCGACATTGCTCGGCTGGCTGGTGCTGGCGGTGGCGGGCATGTTCACAGCCAGGGGCGTATCAACGGTGAGCACGAGCGTCTTCGTGTCGGTGCCGCCGGCGTTCGTCGCGCTGATGGAGACATTCGATGTGCCGGAGCCGGTGGGCGTGCCGGTGATGGCGCCGGTGCCGGTATTGATCGCGAGGCCGGCGGGGAGGCCGGTCGCGTTGTAGCTCGTCGGATTTCCAGATGCGGCAATTTGATAGACGAATGGGTTGCCCATCGTGGCGGAGGCCGTGAGCGAACTCGAGATGACGGGAGGAGCCGCCAGATTGAAGCCGAAGACCGAGCAGTCGTAGAAGGACGCGAAGCCCTGGGTCGTGCCGGTGACGGTGATTCGCACGTATTGGGCCTGGACGGTCGTATTGTCGGTCGTGAAGTCGGTCGTGGTGTTTGCGGTCTTGTCCACGACCATCGTGTAGTTCACGTCGTCGTTCGAGGTCTCGATCTTGTATTTGTAGCTGCGGCCCGTGCCGCCATACCACTTGATGTCCACGCGCGAGAGGGCCTTCTTCGCGCCGAGATTCACACGCCACCATTGCGGGTAATTGCCATTGGCCGCGGCCCAGCGGGTGGCCAGGCTGGCGTCGTTGCCGTTGGGGATGAGATTGCCCGCCTCGTTACCCGAAGCGGTGACGTCGGTCTTGCCGACCGAGAGGTTCGAAGGCGCGGAGGCGACGGTGAGGACGAGTGTTTTCGTGTCGGTGCCAATGCCGTTGGTCGCCTTGATGGTGATATTGCTCGTGCCTGCCACGGTGGGCGTGCCGGTGATGAGGCCGCTGCCATTGATCGCGAGGCCGTTGGGCAGATTAAGCGCCTGGAAGCTCGTCGGACTGTTCGTCGCGGTGATCTGGTAGCTGAAGGCCGCGCCGGTGGCTCCATTCGCGGTGAGTGCGCTGTTGATGACCGGCGGATTCGTGGGCGGCGCAGAGACCGTGAGGACGAGCGTCTTCGTGTCGGTGCCGTTGGCATTGGTCGCGCTGATGCTGATGTTGCTGGTGCCGCCTGCGGTGGGCGTGCCGGTGATGGCGCCCGTGCCGGTATTGATCGCGAGGCCGTTTGGCAGGCCGGTCGCGTTGAAGCTCGTCGGGCTGCCGCTCGCGGTGATCTGGTAGTTGAATGGAGTGCCGGCGGCGCCGCTCGCGGTGAGCGGGCTGTTGATGACGGGCGCGACGGCGCCGACGCCGGTGTTGCCGAAAACCTGGAACTCATACATCGAGTATCCGTAGTTCAGGTTACGAGACGTGCCATACATGCGCAGATACTGGCCGGTGGCATTGATCGCGTAGGTCTTGGTGCCGGCGCCGGGGTTGTTCGGCTCGGTGGCGACAGTGGTCCATGTGGTGCCGTTGTCGCTCACCTCGAGGGTGTAGGTTTTGCCGGATGCGGCCTCCCACGTGAGGATGGCGAACTTGATCGTGCAAGGCTGGCCGAAGTTGACCTGGATCCATGACGGATCGGCCGTGGCGCCCTGGACGCTTTCCCAACGCGTGACGGTGGTGTTGCCGTCGGCGGCCATGGGTGCGGTGTTGCCGCCATTCACGGTGCTTGCGGTGAGGACAGCTCCGGCGATGCGGGAGAGATTGATCGTGCCGCCGGTATCCACCGTGAGGACGAGCGTGACCGGCGTGGAGGTGCCGATGTTGTTCGTCGCGGTGAGTGCGACATTGAACGAGCCCTGCACGATGGATGAGCCGCTGATGAGGCCGGTCGCCTGATCGAGGACGAGGCCGGAGGGAAGGTTTGTGGCGGCATAGCTGGCCGCGCCGCCAGTGGAGGTAATCTGGTAGGTGTAGGGCTGCAGGATGGTCGCCGTGGATGTGAGCGAGCTCGTGATGACGGGCGGCGCCGTGGGCTGCGGCTCGACGAAGAGCGAAAGCGTGCCGGTGCCGGCGCCGTTTTCATTCACCGCGGTGAGCGTGACGTTGAACGTGCCCTGCTGCGTGGGCGTGCCGGTGATGAGTCCGCTCGACTGGTTGATCGAGAGGCCGTTTGGCAGGCCGGTGGCGTTGTAGCTGGTCGGCTTGTTCGTGGCGACGATCGTGTAGGTAAAGTTGTTTCCGATCGCGCCGGTCTTCGAGGCGTTGCTGACGACGGGCACGGGATCTGTGCCGGTGTTGCCGGGGATGCCGTAGACCTCGAACTCGAATGGCGAGTAGCTGAAGGTCGTGTTGCGCGTGGTGCCGACGAGGCGCACGTATTTCGCGGTCGTGCCGCCGGGGGCGGTGTAGGTCCTGGTCACGGGGCCGGCCGGGCAATTGAGCTCGGTGGCCACGGTGGTCCAGCTCGAACCGTCAGGGCTCACGTCAATCGTGTAGGTCTTACCGGAAGCATGTTCCCAATTCACCGCGAAGGACTGGAT
>JBOHXO010000487.1:0-2395 GCA_050737475.1 Chthoniobacterales bacterium | reverse complement strand
CGCGCAGGCCGATGAACGGCTCGACGCCGATCTGCTGCGAGACGCGCAGGATGTGCGAAAGCTCCTCGAGTTTTTCCACCACGAGGATGACGGTCTTGCCGAGCTTGCGACCGAGCAGCGCCATGCGGATGAACTCGGTGTCCTTGTAGCCGTTGCAAACGACGAGGCTCTCGACGTCCTCATGCATCGCGAGTGCCGCCATCAGCTCCGGCTTGCTCCCCGCCTCGATTCCGAAGTGGAACTTCCGGCCGGCGTCCAGGATTTCCTCCACGACCTCGCGAAGCTGGTTCACCTTGATCGGGAACACACCGCGATACACGCCCTTGTAATCATGCTCGGCGATGGCCTCGGCAAATGCCTGGTTGATCGTCTCGACGCGATGGCGCAGCAAATCCTGGAATCGAATGACCATCGGAAACGCCAGCCCGCGCGCTTTCGCCTCGGCGACGAGTTCCATCAAATCAATCTCGCGACCATTCGTATTCGGCCGCACGGCAACGTTGCCGTCGGAGTTCACCGTGAAATATCCGCCTCCCCAGCGATCCACGTTGTAGAGAGCGATAGCGTCAGCCGTTCCGAAATCAGACATGTGAGCGCGTCAGTTAATCAACACCGCGCGCGAAATCCACTGCGCATTCTGAAAATTTTCATGCATGTCCCGCCCGCGCTATTTTCCGATCACGGTGAGTTCGTTCATCGTGATGGCGTTGGCCTCCTCCTCGGTGATCCAGCGCTCGGCATATGCAGGTCCATACGAATCCGAGACGGCGAGTTCCCCCGTGGCTGTATTGTAACCGATGATCATGCACATATGCGCGTCCACGGGAGCAATCCGGATGCGTCGTGCGTCCTTTCGGAACGTCTTCAACGTCTCCTTGTAAGCCGTCCAGTCCGTCGTCTCGCGGCGGACCCTGGCGCGGTTGGTGAGGCTGGTTTCCATTTCAGGGACGGCATACATGCTCCACATTATTGGTGTGCCCTGGTCAATGAATCGGGCGACGGCCTGCGGAGTCAATCGCCCGCCGGCCGGCACGAGGCGCCGCCCGCTGCGAGCGACGAGTTCGCTGACCGCGCCGACCATGATGCGCGAGTCTCCCCCATCCGCGCTGGTCTGTCCGGCCATAGCGAGCACATACATGTCGGCCGGGATGTCCATGTAGCGCAGCACGCGCTCCCAGGTGGCCGGCACGCAGTAGCCCTTCGGCCCCTGATTCACCATCGGAATGTCCTTGAGAACCACGTCGCCGTTGGGCCGTCGCACGACACGCGCTTTCAAACGCGCAGCCATTTCCGTGTCGCTGACTCTCGGTACAGTGCCGGCATCCGCGAGTTTCGTGGGAATCACGCGAACCACGACGTATTCGCCGCGCGGCGCCGCGAGCAGGATGGTGTGGCCGTTCCAATCCCACCGCTCCACGCGCTCGCTCGTCTTCAGGCCCTGGCCATATTGTGCCATCTTCGCCGGACCCAAAACGCGTGTGAGCGTTTCGCGGATCGTCCTGGCGTCCGCGGTAATCTCCTTTTTGTAATCGCCGCTTTCGCCGATATCGCCCTTGTTCGCGAACACGAAAGACAACCCGTCCGCAACGCCGTTCCTGCCGTAGAACGCCAGCGAATAGGGCCGCGCCCTGAGCACGCGCATGCCGCCTGTATAAGAACGCCAACTCATGTCCGTGCTCGTGCGCGATTCGAGCGGCCACGTCAATCGCTCTGCGACCTTGACGTCGGGGTCGTCCCACAAATTGTCGTCCACCCAGATCGGGAGCGTGAACGCCGTGTTCAACGCATTGAAATCCGGTGTCCCCGCGGCGGCGGCAAGAATCGGCAGCATGAGCGCGGCGAGGTTGCCCATGAGGAGACGGTGTGTCATTTTCCGCAATCTAGCTCCGCTCCCGAACGATGCGAATCCTCTTTCTAGACTGCTTTTCCGGAATCAGCGGCGACATGGCCGTGGGCGCCCTCTGCGATCTCGGTGTGGATGCGGAGGAATTGCGCGCCGAGCTCGCCAAACTCCCGCTTGCCGGCGAATTCCATGTGCAGCTCGACAGGCAGATTCGCTGCGGCATCGAGGGCACGAAATTCGACGTGCTGTTGACCGCGTCACCGCGTCAACACGTGCTCAAGGCCCCGGCGCACCACGGCCGCACATTCGCGGAGATTCGAAAAATGATCGAGGGCAGCGAGCTTTCCGAATTCGTGAAGAAGCGGGCTGTTGCCGTGTTTCAACGCATCGCCGTGGCCGAGGGAAAAATCCACGGCATGCCGCCGGAGGCAGTGCATTTTCACGAGGTCGGCGCGGTTGACTCCATCGTGGACATCGTCGGCTTTTGCGTCGCGCTCGAATTGCTCGGCAGCCCGCGCGTCCTCGCCTCCGCACTTGTCGAGGGCACGGGAT
>JBOHXO010000486.1:0-2361 GCA_050737475.1 Chthoniobacterales bacterium | reverse complement strand
GCCCGAGGCATGCCGCGTCCAATCGTCACCTCTCCGCGAGCGGCTGAAAATTTCGAAGCGAGTGGCGTCGAGAAATCGCGTTTCGATCTGCACCACTACGTCTTCGGGAAGGAAAAGCGCGTTTTCGAATTCGATTTCGTCGAGCGCCGGAAAACCGTCGTCGTTTTGCGAAAGAGCCGCCGCGAGCGCCATCTCGAGATAGGCGGCGGCCGGGTAGATCGCCTGCGATTGAAAACGATGATCGGCGAGGAAGGGAAACAGTCTCGGATCGAGGCGATGAGCCCAGACAGGGCGGGCCGAAACGGCTGCGACCCCGAGCAAGGGATTCGCGGGCAACACGAGCAAGTCCCGCGTCGACTGCTCCGCGCAGATCCAATGCCGCTCGCGCCGCCACGGATGGCGCGGCACGGCGACCATCCGTCCTTGCGGATAAAAAGTTTTCCAGCGGACCGAAATGCCGCGCGTGTAAAGCGTCGCCAGGGCTCCAAGAAAAAATTCGCGCTCCGCCTCGCCCCGGCGGAGCGAAGCCAGCAGGGTCGCGGGAGTGCCGCGGGCATGAAGGCATTCCTTGATGGAACCGAGCAGTGCGGGGTGCGGTCCGATTTCCAGAAACGCGTCGCAGTCGCGGTCGGCGAGTTTTTCGACGGCTTCTGCGAAGCGCACCGTCTGGCGAAGGTTGCGCCACCAATACTCGTCGTTCCATTCCGTGCCGGGAGACCAGTCGCCGGTGACGGTCGAGACCAGCGGCAGGGTCGCCGCCTGCGGCTCGAGATCGCGCAACGCGGTGCGGAGTTCCGTTTCCACCGGATCCATTTGCGGGCTGTGAAAGGCGTAGCTCACGCGAAGGAATCTCGCGAAGACGCCGTCGCGCTCGAGTTCGGCGGCAATCGTCTCGAGGCAGGCGGGATCGCCGGAAAGCGCGAGCGACGCGGGACTGTTGTGCGCCGCGATGCAAACCCGGTCGCTACGCCCGGCGAGATAGGACGCCGCTTGCTCTTCGGTCAAACCGGCCGCAAGGATGGCGCCCTGCGACGAGGCGCGGTCCATCGTGCCGCCCCGGTAAAAAGCCACACGCGCCGCGGTCTCGAGATCCATCACGCCGGCAGCGAGCGCCGCCGCAATCTCGCCGACGCTGTGCCCGGTCACGGCAACCGGCTCGATGCCGTAGCTGCGCCAAAGCGCCGTGAGGCCCGCCTGCAGGGCAAAAATCGCGGGCTGTGCGATCGCGGTTTCCTGCAGGCGCGAGTGTTCCTCGTCGCGACGAAGTTCATCGAGCAGCGACCAGCCTCCGAGATTCCGGATCACGGCGTCGCACCGCGCGAGGACCTCCGCGAAAACCGGCTCGGTCGCCAGCAACTCGCGCCCCATCGCCCACCACTGCGGACCTTGCCCCGTGAAGACGAATGCCAGCTGCGGCGGGCGGACGGAATGGCCGACGGCCAGCCCCGGTTGCTCGTGCCCGGCGAGAAATGCAGCGAGGCACTCGCGCAGTTCCGCAGCGGAACATCCGCTGGCGACAAGGCGGTGCGGATGATGCGTGCGGCGGACGGATGCCGTGTAACAAAGATCCACGAGCGACGGCGCATCGTCGCGACCGAGCAACTCGTGCCATGACGCAGCCAGCGTCTCGAGCGCTTCGGGACTGCGGGCGGAAAGCGGCAGCAAATAGTAATCGGGCGCGGACGCAGGCTCCGCAGGAGATGCGGATGGCGCTTCCCCGAGCAGGAGATGCGCATTCGCGCCGCCGAAACCGAATCCATTCACGCCGGCCAGCAGACGACCGGCCGGAAGAGATTCAACCGCGACCGGCACGCGCAAACCGAGATCGGCAAATGGAATTCGCGGGCTGGGCTCGTCGAAATGGAGATTGCCGGGCACGCGCCGGTGTTTGAGGACGAGGCACGCCTTGATCACACCCGCCATTCCCGCCGCGGATTCGAGGTGACCGAGATTTGTTTTCACCGAACCGATGATCAATTCCCGTCCTTCCGCCCGACCGCTGCCGAGCACCTCGCCGAGAGCTCCAGTTTCCACCGGATCGCCGGCGGGCGTGCCCGTGCCGTGCGCCTCCACGTAGGTCACGTCCGAGCCTGCGATGCCGGCGCGCGCATACACGTCGCGCAGAAGACGCGCCTGCAAAGCCTGGCTTGGAAAAGTGAGCGCCTGGCTGTGGCCGTCCTGATTCGTCCCGGTCGCGAGGATCACGCCATCAACACGATCGCCGTCGGCCAGCGCGCGAGAGAGCGGCTTGATGATGATTGCGCCGGCGCCCTCCGCACGTGCGAAGCCATTTGCCCGCGCATCGAAAGCCCGGCAGCGACTGTCCGGACTGAGCATGCTCAGCGCGCTGAAGATCACGAA
>JBOHXO010000485.1:0-3320 GCA_050737475.1 Chthoniobacterales bacterium | reverse complement strand
GACAGGAAATCATTCCCACCACCAGCTCGCGAATCGGCATGGCATCAGGCGCTGCGACCTATTTGACGCTGGCAAACCGGACCGTTTCCGATGCGTCGGTGGAAACTTATGTGTTGCCGGCGACGGCGCTCCTGACAGGAGACAATGTCCTGGCAGTGGAAGTTCATCAATCGAACTTGCAGTCCGGTGGCGGCCCGAGCAGCGACATCGTGTGGGGGATGAAGCTCGATGTGTCGACTGTTGTCGCCGGCGAACAGCCAGTGGTGCTCAACGAGGTGCTTGCGCGGAACGTGACGCAAACAAATCCCGACGGTTCGCGCGCGGGATGGATCGAGTTGTATAACCCATCCTCCAGCACGGCGGACCTTTCGAATATGAGCCTCACGAATAATGTGAGTGATCCGCGTCGCTATGTTTTCCCGGCGAATACAAGCCTCCCGGCGAACAGCTATCTCGTCGTGCAATGCGATGCGCTCGCCTCGTCAAGCCCGACGAATACAGGCTTCGCACTCAGTGGCGCGGGCGGGGGAGTTTATCTTTTCGATGCCCCGGCGATCGGCGGCGGATTGCGCGACAGCGTGGCATATGGCCATCAACTTCCGGATTTTGCCGTGGGTCGTGTGGCCAATGGCAGCGGCGCGTTCACGCTCACCGTTCCCTCGCGCGGGCAGTTGAATTCCGCCGCCGGACTTGCCGCGTTGACCGGCGTGAAGGTCAACGAGTGGCTCGCTGCGCCCACTTCGCCGCCGGGTTGGTTCGAGCTCTACAATTCATCCGTGCAACCCGTGCCGCTCGGCGGAAATTATCTCACCGACCAGCTTGGAAACCGGACCAGGTTTCTCATTCCTCCGCTGACATTCATTGGTGCGACCGCAGCGGATCGCTGGCTGCAATGGCTCGCCGACAACGATGGCGGAGCGACGCCCGGCCACGTGAACTTCAGCCTCAACTCCGCCGGCGAAGCGATCGGATTGTTCACCGCCGCCGGCACGCAGATCGATGCCGTGACGTTTACGGCGCAGGCAGCCGGCGTAAGCCAGGGACGTTACCCCGACGGCAGTCCGACGATTGTTGCGCTGCTTGCGACGCCGGCTGCGGCGAATCAGACCCCGCCTGCCGATGCCGACAGCGACGGCCTGCCCGATGCCTGGGAAACAGCTCACGGATTCGATCCAAATGATTCCGCCGATGCCGCTCTGGACTTCGATGGAGACGGCTTCAGCAACCTGGCGGAGTATTTATCGGGCACGGATCCGCGCGATTCCTCGAGCCTGCTTTCCGCGGTATTGCTGCCCGGTGCGGCACCGGGACAAATCGTGGTGCGGTTCAAAGTCGTGGCCGGAAAAAGCTATTCGGTTTGCTACAAGGACAATCTCCATGATGCCGTGTGGTTGAAGCTCGCGGACGTGTCGACGGTCGCTGCGGATGGATGGCAGGATGTCACGGACATCAGCGCAGCCGGCCATGTGATGCGGTTCTATCAAGTCGTCACGCCGCAGCAGCCGTAGCAGAGCTGACGGCGTGACGGTGGTCAGCCCGCGGCGTCGGCGAGAGGCAGCACGAGGAGGAATTCATTTTCATCCGCGAGTGCACGGGAAAGGCTGACACTGCCCCCGTGAGCATGGGCGATTTCCCGACAGAGGCTCAAGCCGAGGCCCGCACCGCCACCGCTGCGATCCCGGGATTCATCAATGCGAAAGAAACGATCGAACAGCATGCGCCGGGAGCTTTCGGGAATCGGCGGGCCGCTGTTTGCGATGGTGAATTTCACGCCTTCCGGTGAGAGCAACAGGCCATATCGAATCCAGCCACCCTCGACATTGTGAGTCAGGGCATTGTCGAAAAAGTTAAACAAAAGCTGGCGCAGCAAGCCCTCGTCCCCGCGGACGCAAATTCCCGGCTGAAGCTCGCCGGCAAGGCTCACCGATCGCTCGTTCGTCATGATCGCGTAGTCGTTCACGACATCGGCGAGCAGGCTGCTGAGATCCACCGCGACCATGCCGGGCAACAATCGCCCCGCATCCGCGCGAGTCAGCAGGAGAAGTTTTTCCGCGACCGAGGAGAGTCTTTGATTTTCCTCCAGCAGTTCCACCAGCACGGCTGTCTGGTCGCCACGCGGATGATCCTTGATGGCCTGCTCCAGCTGCGCGCGCATCACGGTCAGCGGCGTCCGCAATTCATGCGAAGCGTCCGCCGAGAAGCGCGTGGATTGTTGAAAACTGCGCTCGAGGCGATCCAGCAATTGATTGAGCGCGCGGGCCAGCGTGAATATCTCGTCCCCGCCAGCAGGCTCCGGAAGACGGGCATCCAGCGAACGGGCGTCAATTTTTTGTGCGGCCTTCGCGAGACCGAGCAACGGCCGCGTCAGCCGCGCAGCCACCCACCAGGCGCCTGCCGCGGACAGGACTGCCGCGAATGGCAGCGCGACCAGATACGCGACCATCAACTCGGAGGTTTCCTCCCACGCTTCGGCCATTTGCTCCCGCGAGGCGAGATGCGACTTTTCGTCCGAAACGAAGTCGAGCTGTTCCTTGTAAAACCAATACGCTGAGAAAGCCGCGAACAGCAGCACGACGCAGGCCGCCAGCGCGCCGGCCGACAGGGCGATCTTGGCACGCAACGAGACCGCAATCATAGCGATTCTGAAGCGAGATAATATCCGACTCCATGCACGGTTCGAATCAGCTTGGGCGTGAAATCGGCGTCCACTTTCTGGCGCAGTCGCTGGATGTAAACATTCACGAGGTTGGTGCCGGGATCGAAATGATAATCCCACACTTTTTCGCAAATTTGCGTGCGCGTGAACACGTGCCCCGGCGACCGCAACAGCAGCTGCAGCAGCGCAAATTCCCGCGCCGTCAGGTCAATCCGCTTCCCGTCCCGCGTCACGATCCGTCGCGACACGTCCATCGTCAGATCAGCATATCCATGGATCGTGAGCGACTCGCCGCTGCGCCGCCGCAGCAACGCGCGCACCCGCGCAATCACTTCCTCGATGGCGAACGGCTTGACGAGATAATCGTCGGCTCCCGATTCCAATCCTTCCACGCGGTTCTCGACTTCGCCGCGAGCCGTGAGGAGCAGCACCGGCACCGCGTTGTCCTCCGAGCGGAGCCGCTTCAAAATGGCCAGTCCGTCCAGCCCTGGCAGCATGACATCGAGCACGGCGATATCGTAGGGGATCTCGCGCAGCGCGGTCAGCGCCTCGTCGCCGCGATGCAGAACGTCCGCCGAGAATCCGGCCTCGACGAGAGCTCGCCGCAGATGGGCGGCGATCTTCTTCTCATCTTCGACGATCAGCGCACGCATAACTTCAATGT
>JBOHXO010000484.1:0-7078 GCA_050737475.1 Chthoniobacterales bacterium | reverse complement strand
CGCTTCGTGCGGCCGCCGATGCCGGTGAAGATGTGCCACGCGATCGTGCAGGACCATTGTGCAAGGTCCGCGGCAAAAATCGTTTCGTCGCGCTGCGTGCCGATCAGGACCGCTTCGTCGCCAATCGCCGCGCCCGGCACTTCGCTCACGTCCACGAGGATTTGATCCATCGTCACGCGACCGAGCAGCGCGCAGCGTTTCCCGCCGACGAGCACCTGTGCGCCGTGTCCCGAGGCCTGGCGCGGATAGCCGTCCGCATATCCCGCGGCGAGTGTCGCAATACGCGTGGGCTGCGAGGTGGTGAATGTCCTGCCGTAGCTCACGGTGCGGCCCGGCGGAACTTCGCGCACGAGCAGGATGCGTGTCTTCCATGCAAGCGCGGGCCGGAGCGATGATTGAAACGCCGGAATGGACGCGCTGCCGTAGAGCATGAGCCCGGCCCTGACAAAATCGAACGCGAACTCCGGCAGTCCGCAAATTCCGGCGCTGTTCAACGCGTGAAATTTCACGCCCGGTGCCACGGCGCGCGCCTTCGCCGCAAACGCCGAAAAATCCGCAAGCTGGCTCCGCGTGAACGTCTCGTCCTCGTCCGCGACGGGCAGGTGCGTCGCGATGCTGTGCAGTTCGATGTCCGGCAGTGCGGCGATTTTTTCGATCTCCGCGAGCGCATCGCCGTGCCACACGCCGATGCGGCCCATGCCGGTGTCCACCTTCAACGACACGCATGCGGATTTTCCAAATGCCTCCGCCTCCGCCGCGCTGGAGACGGTCGCGATGCAGCCGAGCGCGACGGCATCGCTCCGCTCGGCAGGCAGGCAGGGGCTGAGCAGCAGGACCGGTTTTTCCGGAGCGAGCGTCTTCACGGTCGCCGCTTCCGCGACATTGGCCACGGCAAAAATATCGGCCGCATCGCGCAGCGCAGGCACCGCGTTCTCCACGCCGTGGCCGTAGGCGTCGGCCTTCACCACCGCGATCAGCGCAACGCCGGCATGCTCTTTCGCGAACTGCGCGTTGTGCCGGATCGCGTGCGGATCAACCTCCGACCAGATGCGCGCGGGCTTCGGTGGCTTCATAAATTCAAACTCATCATTTGCTCAAAATGCGTGTCCGCATGCGCAAGTTCGAGGCGGTGAAAGCGCGCGCAGGAATAAATCAGCAGGTCCGCAAGCGGGAATGTGAGGCCGGCGGCGCGACCCTTGTCCGCGAGTTGAATCGCAGATTTCCAAACTTCCGGCCCGATCGGGAAATCGGGAATTGACGCCTCGTAGGCACGGAGTGCCTTGCGTTCGGAATCGCTGGTCACTCCGCGCCAGAGCTCCAGTCTCACGGGTGGGCACCATGCTGCCTCGCCGCTGACCAGCAGCGCTTCCACGCGCGCGCGTTTTCCCGGATCGCCGCTGCGCCGCAATTGATGCGTCCAGAGCGAACTGTCAATGAGCGTCGGCATTCAGCACCCGGTCTCTCGGCGCATCCACGCTCTCGATTCCCTCATTGGTTGGAAATTTGTCGCTGAAGGTGCCGGAGTATTTCAGCAACCCCGCCATGCGCTGGCGACGGTTGAAATCCTGCATGGCCAGCACCACCGCCTCGCGTTTCGTTTGGGCCCCCGTGAAACGCATGGCATCCATAAGTTCCTGCTCAGGAATATCAATGGTGGTCTTCACGGAATCCAATTTCGCGAATAATGGATTCCTTGCAACACAAATCTGGATTCCTATTCCTGCCAGCCCAGCAATTTGCCGATCTGTTCGAATTCCGTGGAGCGCACGGTGTAGAACCAGTCGCCCTCGCCGCGGTGGAGGTCAATCAGGTCGAGCATCTGCAGCGCGGTGACGAGGCGGTAGAGCAGATCGGCGTCGGGTTCGAGCAGCGCGAGCGAGCGCAGGTGCGTCTTGCCATTGCGCCGGATCGTCACGAGCAATTCCCACGCACGGCCGAGTTCCTCATCGTTGAGCCGGCGAAAAGCGCTGAAGTTTCCCCAGATCGCGAACGTGAGCCGCGCGGGCAGCAGCAGGAATTCCGGGAGCAGATGCCAGCCGATGACCTGGCGGTCCGAGGCGCCGGAAAAGCGATGGCGCATTTGGTCGAGCAGGCCCCAGCCGAACAGCAGAGCCATGATCGCGGAAATCGCACCCACGGCCCACGGGGGCGATCCCGTGCCGATGTCGCCGCGGATCGAAGTCGCGAAGCCGAGAAGAAGAAGCATGAAAAACGCCCATGCGATGCACCAGGCCAGCACCGCCGCGCAGATCGAAACCAGCGCGAGCCCAACGGCGTGACGGTTGTGCGAACGAAGCCGCGCCCGCAGCCAGCCGATGGCGTTCATGCCATGGAACGGTATCCCTCGGGATCAATCTCCACACTGCCAAAACCCGCTTCGCGCAATCCGCGCCCGATCGCCTCGCTCATCGCGGGAAGCGCCGCCATTTCCTCCGGCGCGATCTGCACCCGCGCGACGGGCGGTTCTCCGACAACATAACGCACGCGAAAAATGCGAAAGCCGAGCGAACGCACCAGCTCCTCGCCGCGTTCGACGAGGGCCAGGGCATCGCGCGTGACCGGTGTGCCGTGCGGGATGCGGGACGAAAGGCAGGGCTGCGCCGGAGCGTCTGCCGTGGGAAGGCCGAGCTCGCGGGAAAGCGCGCGGACGTCGGCCTTCGTGAGGCCGGCCTGCTTGAGCGGTGCGAGGATGGAGAACTCCGCGGCGGCTTTTGAGCCGGGGCGCAGGTGCGCGGGATCGTCGGCATTTTCGCCGTAGGCAATGGCCTCGAAATTGCGTTCGTGTGCGAGCGCATCGAGCCGCAGGAACAATTCCGATTTGCAAAAATAGCAGCGGTTCATGGGATTCGCGGTGTAGCGCGGATCCTCGAATTCCTGCGTGCGCACGACCTCGACTTCCGCGCCGAAACCGCGCGCCGTCCCGAGCGCGTCGGCAAGCGCCTGGCGCGGCAGGCTGGGACTGTCGGCGATCACGCCGAGCACCTTGTCGCCAAGCATGCGATGCGCGACGGCAAGCAAACATGCGCTGTCCACGCCGCCGGAATACGCAACGACGAGCGGCGCATTCGCGCGCAGGATCGCTTCAAGCGCGGCGAGTTTTTCAACCATGGAGGACATGGAGATCATGGCGTGAATGAACTATTCTCCATGCGCTCCATGTTCTCCATGGTAAATTCTACAATCCCAGCCGGGCAAAGAGCGCGTCGAGCGGCATCTGGATGCCGATGAAGAACTCGCCGAATTCCGCGTATTGCGCGCTCACCTCGTCGAAGCGCATCTCGTAGACGATCGCCTTGATCTCCGAGGTCGTGTGCGCGAAGAGCGTGACGCCCCACTCGCCGTCGTCGAGGCCGGTCGAGCCGGTGATGAGCTGGCGCACGCGGCCGGCGTAGGTGCGACCGACGCGGGCGTGACCGGCCATTAATTTTTTGCGCGTCTCGAAATCAAGCGCATACCAATTCTGCCCGTGCGTGCCGCGGCGTTTCGACATCGGGTAGAAACAAAACACCGGCCAGTCCGCGAGGTTCGGCTCGAGGCGGTCCTTCGAATATTTTTCCATGCGCTCGCGAAACGCTTTCATGCGCTCGTCGAACTCCGGCGTGCCGCGCACGAGGTTTTCGTCGGACTCGAGCGACGACGCGAATTCCTCGTCGGACATCGTGTATTCGCTGCGCTCGGTCATCGAGAGCCACGAGAATTCCGGCGCGAGCACGCCTGCGCCGAGCGAGAGCGTGAGCTGCTTGCTGATGCGGTCCACGGCATGAAGGTCGGGGCAGACGAGCATGAACCCGAGGTCGGCCTTTGGCGTGACCATGCTGAGCGTGAGAAGCTGCGTGTCGGTCTCGGCGCGGATGTCCTTCACGAGATTCGCGAGCTGAGTCTTCGCGGCGAGGCGTTCTTTTTCGCCCAGCAAATCCCATTGCGAATGTTCGACGCGGAGAAAGAGATGGAGGACGTGGCGTCCCTCGGCGGGCAGGATGGGTTCCATGGAATCACCAAATTCCCGTGTCATGGCCGAAAAAACAATTGCAATCCCCGGTGGGGTTCCTAGTTTGCCTCGGATTGAAGGAACATCATGGCAGACGTAGCTAACAAATATCCAGAGAACGTCGCTGGCGCATTTTATTGCGACGACCAGTGCATTGATTGCGACCTGTGCCGCGAGACGGCGCCGGCCAATTTCACCCGTAATGACGACGGCGGCCACTCCTACGTTTACAAACAACCCGAGACGCCCGAAGAGACGGCCCTCTGCAAGGAAGCCATGGAAGGCTGCCCTGTTGAGGCGATCGGAAGCGACGGGACATAGGAGGCTCGCGGATCCGCGAAAAGCGATTTCATGAGTGCGAAATCGCTTCGCAAATTTGTCGTCGAGGAATGGCGCGGCCTTCCCGAGAAAAAGGAGGAGCGCCCGGTCGTCACCGTCGCCGCAGCCATCCAGCAGCTCATGGCGAAGCTCGGCCTGCGCGAGCGCATCAACGAAGCCGACATTCTCTCCGCATGGCGCGACATCGTCGGCGATTTTCTCGCGGAGCATTCACGCCCGAGCCGCCTCACCAATGGCACGCTCCACATCGAGGTGATGCAGCCCAGCGTCCGCTACGAACTCTCCAGCACATGGCGCCCGATCATCCTGCAGAAGCTGCAGGAACGGTTCGGGAAGAATGCCGTGAAGGATATCAAGTTGTAGCATCTTTCTCCGTGTGCTCCGTGCCCCCTGTGGTTGAATGATCGCGTGATCCGCAATCTCCTTCTCGACTGGTCCGGCACGCTGGCCGACGATTTTGGCCCCGTGCTCAAGGCCACGAACGCGATTTTTCGCGACCACGGACTGGCCGAATTCACGGACGAGGAATTCCGCCGGCACTTCCGGCTGCCCTATTCCGAATTCTACGCCGAGTTCATGCCGGAGGTCGCCGTGGAAGGCCTGGAGCCGCTCTACGAGCAGTTCTTCGCCAACCTGCACGACGAGGTGAGCCTGCTGCCCGGCGCGCGCGAGTTCATTGATTTCTGCAAGCGCACCAACCGCCGCATTTTCCTGCTCAGCACGATCAAGGTCTCGCACTTCGAAGCCCAGGCCGGACTGCTCGGCGTGCGCGATGTCTTCGAGCACCCGTATGTCGGCATCATGGACAAGCGCGAAAAAATTCGCGAAATCCTCGCCACACACAACCTCGATCAGGGGGAGACGGCATTCGTCGGCGACATGGTGCACGACATCGAGACCGCGCGGCACGGCGGCGTGATGAGCGTGGCCGTGCTCACCGGCTTCGACTCGCTCGAAAAAATCGCGCCCGCGCGACCCGACGTGATCGTCCGCGATTTGAGCGTCCTCCAAAAACTTCTCGGCGGCATGACCGTGATCGAGAGCCAGCCGGCATGAAGGATCACGATTGGATCGAAATTCGCGGCCAGCGCGTGGCGACGCACATCGGCGTGCCCGAGGCCGAGCGCGCCGGGCCGCAGCAGCTTCTCGTGGACCTGCGCATGCAGCCGTTGCGAAATTTTTCGCGCATGCCGGACGAGATCAACGCAACGGTGGACTACTTTGCCGTATCGCAGCGCATCGCCGCGCTCGCCGCGGAAAAACCGCGCCAGCTCATCGAGCGCCTTGCCGACGACATCGCGGCGGCGGTGTTGAAGGAATTTGCCGTGAAGCGGGTCGAGGTGACGGTGCGGAAGTTTATTCTGCCAGAGACGGAGCACGTCGCGGTGCACTGTTCGCGGGAAAGAAACCATTGACCCGACACCGGATTTTAGTAGTGTCCGAGGTCCGCAAATGCGGGTGTAGCTCAGTGGTAGAGCACTTCCTTGCCAAGGAAGACGTCGAGAGTTCGAATCTCTTCACCCGCTCCAGTTTCCCTCTGGAGCCTGCGCGTTGGCTCATCAGTGCACACGGAAACCGGGCGAGCGATGCGGAATTTGTGGAGGCTGGCCGGCGGCGCGATCTATACTGAGGCCTGCTCGATGAATCACCTCGACCTCGAACGCCTGCAGCTTGCTGTGGAGGCCGGCCGCACCGGGATCTGGGACTACGATCTCGCGACGGGCAATGTGCATTGGGACGACCAGATGCTCGTCCTCCATGGCAGGACCCGCGAATCTCTCGAGCCTGGCGAATCGCGCTGGTATGCGTCCATCCACCCCGATGATGCCGCCGCCACGAAGGCCATTTTCGGGCAGGGACGGCGCGGCGAAATCGAGTCGCTCGACATCGAGTTTCGAATTTTTCGCGGCGACGATGCGGCGCTACGCATCATGCGTGTGACGGGCGACGTCATTCGCGACAAATCGGGAGCGCCCGTGCGAATGATCGGCATCAGTCGGGACATTTCGGACGAGCATGCCCGCGTGGAAAAATTCATCGAGACGCTCGCCCACGAAAAGGAACTCGTTCGCGAAGCGCAGGACGGCGAGCGCGCGAAGACCGAATTTCTCGCCATGGTGAGTCACGAAATCCGAACGCCCATGAACGGCGTGCTTGGCTTTGCGGAGCTGCTTGCCAACTCGCCCGCGCTTCCCGACGAGTGCAAAAATTACGTGCAATCCATCGTGCAGAGCGGCGAAGCGCTGCTGCGCGTGCTCGACGACGTCCTCGATTACAGCCGTCTCGAGGCGGGCGGAATGGAAATTGAAACGGCCGTCTTTTCCCCGCGGCACATGCTCCGGGAAATCCGAGCGATGAACGTGACCGCGGCGAGCGACAAGCACCTCAAACTGCTCGTTGTGGTTGACGATGCCGTGCCGGAATTTCTCGTCGGCGACGCGCAACGGCTGCGCCAGATCCTGGTCAATCTCGCGGGCAATGCGATCAAGTTCACTGACACCGGCAATGTCACCATCGGCATGTGGCCGGCGCAGCACACGGCACCCGGCGGCCCGGCATGCTACGAATTTTCCGTGAAGGACACCGGCTCGGGAATCGCGCCCGGGCAGATGGAGCGCATCTTCCGGCCGTTCTCGCAGGCGGACCTGAGCAATTCGCGGCGACACGGCGGCACCGGGCTCGGCCTCACCATTTCGCGCAGGCTCGCGGAGTTGCTCGGCGGCGGCCTCATCGTGCGGAGCATGCCGGGAC
>JBOHXO010000483.1:0-2777 GCA_050737475.1 Chthoniobacterales bacterium | reverse complement strand
CAGATCGTGGTGAGCGTGGCCGAGCAAAAACTGGCGGTCATTCGCGATGGCGAGGTCATTCGAAAATATACGATCTCGACCTCGAAGTTCGGCGTGGGCGATTCCTTCGGCAGCTATCGCACACCGCTCGGCTCGTTGAAAATTTCCGAGAAAATCGGCGGCGGCCTGCCTGCAGGCGCGGTGATCAAGCACCGCGCGCCCACCGGCGAAGTCCTCCGCCCCAACGCTCCCGGCCGCGACCCCATCGTCTCACGAATCCTCTGGCTCGACGGCCAGGAAACCGCCAACCAAAACGCCCACGGCCGCGGCGTCTACATCCACGGCACGCCCGACGAAAAGCATCTCGGCCGCCCGGCGAGCTACGGTTGCATTCGCATGAAATCCTCGGACGTCATCGAACTCTACTCCGCCATCCCGGTCGGCACGTCCGTTTCCATCACCAAGGGACGCCTGCCCGGCTCGAATGTCCTCGTTGCCATGTTCGCTTCCGCCGAAGTTTCCCGTCGCGGAAACGCTCGTCTGTAGGCTTCGTTCACGTAGCAATCCCGCGCTTGCAATAGGCTGGGAATGGGTAGGTTTTGTGTTCAACCAACCACACTTTGGTTCAAACCAAAAACCGCATCTATGAAGAAGCTCATCGTTGCCTTCAGCGCCCTCGCCCTCGCCGCCACCGCTTTCGCGAACTCGGCATTTCCCGATATCAGCCTCGCGGATTTGAAGAAGGCAATTGCCGCCAAGGACGTCACCATTCTCGATGTCAACGGTCCGGAATCCTACGCCGAGGGCCACATCCCCGGAGCCATAGATTACCTCGCCGTGAAGGATCTCGCCACCAAACTGCCGAAGGACAAAGCCGCCCTCGTCGTCGCCTATTGCGGCAGCCCGCAGTGCGGCGCCTACGCGCAGGCCGCGGCAGCCGCGACGAAACTCGGCTACACGAACGTGAAGCACTACGTCGACGGCATTTCCGGATGGAAGGAAGCCGGAGAGCCCACGGAGAAGGCCGAATAAGCATCCCGAAAGGTTTACAAAAAAACCTGTCACACGACGGGGTTTCTTTTTGCCCGCGTCAGGCCGCCGAGCGTTTGCGCAAAACGAACTGGATAGTTTCGAAAGGGCAATTATCTTGCGACGACTTTTCAACTCGATGTCTTTCCTAAAAAATCTCTGTTTGCTTGCGTTGGGCCTCGTTGCAGCGAGTTCCCAGGCAGCATACATAATCGGCCTTGGCGGGGGTTCGAATAACGAACCTTGCGACATTATCTCCATCGACACCGAGACTGGCCAAAGTACCACAGTGGCGAATGACGTTTTTTCTGGAATATGGAATAACTCCTTTATCACGGATCCCGTGCTTGGAAGGGCTTATGCGATCACATTGGGAAACCAGCTCTTTCAATGCGACGTCATCACGAAACAGGTGTTTACCCCTCATTCGGTGACTGCCCTCGGGCCGCTGGCGCTAGGCGCAAATGGCCAACTGGTCGCACTGCATGATAATGCGAGTGGAGGCAGCGACATCGACACGATGAATCCCCAGACCGGTACTTGCACCACCCTCGTTCCGAACGCACTGCAGTCCATGAATTTCGATTCCTTTATTTCCGATCCTTCAGCGGGTGTGGGCTACGTTCTCATCAGCGACACGCGACTTTTGAACTATGATTTGGCTACCGGACGCATCCTCGGCTCACCGCTCATCGGGTTTGGCACCCCACTGACGCTTGGTGCGAATGGGAAATTGGTCGGAATGCGAGATAACAGCGAAGGTAGCTCCGATCTCGTGACCATCGATCCGAAAACCGGAACCACCAAAACCCTCGTGAAAAACGCTCTCACCGGCTACTGGATGGGCACGTTCACTTCCAATGTTGCTTTGGGAATCGGCTACGTCCTCACCGTTCAAAATAACCTTTTGCAGTTCGATCTTGTTACCGGAAAAATTCTGGCAAACACGCCTGTGACCGAGGGGCGGGCTCGTGAGACCCGCAAAAAAATCGCACTCCAACGGATGGGACCCGGCCCGTCCAATAAAATTAAGCCCAAGCCGAAACCTCCGTATCTTGTCTATTACGGAAGAAAAAAACTGATTGCCCACAACCGGAGAATTACGGTGCGTGGAGAAGTCATGGGCAAGACCAAGGCTGTGAGTTATCTCGTCGGACTGTCTGGAAAATACCGGCGTGCAACCGGCATCGATCGTTGGAAAGTATTTACTCGCGTAAAACGCGGACGCAATTTCCTGACTATCTTCGCCACCGGTCCCGGCGGCGATTCCAGGAAAATCAAACTTACGATTGTTTCCAGGTAAGCTCGGAATCTGCGCCGGCACTGCAAGCCGCACAGAGCGATCTGGCCCCGCAATATAGCGTCAGGCCGCCGAGCGCGACTGCTCGTTGCGAAGCTCCGCACAAAACTCCGCGATACGCTCCATCGCAATCTTGATCTGATCGAGGCCTGTGGCGTAGCTGCAGCGCACATGCCCCTCGCCCGACGGTCCGAAGGCCGTGCCCGGCACGACTGCCACGCGCTTTTCGCGCAGCAGCCTCATCGAGAACTCCTGACTGCCCAGCCCGGTGGATGTGATTTTCGGAAACGCGTAAAATGCTCCGCGCGGCATGAAACACTCGAGCCCCATTTCGTTCAGCGCGCTCACGATGTAATTGCGGCGCAGCTCGTACTCGCGCTTCATGCGCAGCATCGCCGGTTCGCCACGCTCCAATGCCTCGGTCGCCGCGTCCTGGCTCATGATCGGCGCGCAAAGGATCGAATATTGG
>JBOHXO010000482.1:0-13461 GCA_050737475.1 Chthoniobacterales bacterium | reverse complement strand
GGCGACAAGTTCTCGAACCTCGAGGAATACATCGGCAAGACCGATCCCACCGATCTCAAGTCCTTCCCGCCCTACTACACGAAACTGCGCCTGCTCGAGTTCGTGCAGGTTCCCTTCCGCCTGAGGTTCAATGGCTCCCCGGACGAGGGCGTCTACATCATCAACACCCTCGACCTGAAGGGCAAAACGCAGTTCCTCAAGATCGGCGACAAGATCGAAGGCACTCCCTACAAGATCCTCAAATACGAGAAAAAGATGGAGGAAAAGGACGGCATGGAAATTGACGTCTCCATCCTCACCATCGAGAACGAAATCTCGGGCGAGCAGATCCCCCTCATCAACGACAAGCTCGTCAACGACCCCACCGTTTTCGCCAAATTCAAATACCTGTGGGACGGCTCGGAATTTCAGGTCAAGAAACGCGACAGCTTCTCGATCAAGCCGGAAGAGAACATTAAGTATAAACTCATTGACATCTCTGATGAGAGGGCAGTAATCAAAAGCCCCCAAGGGAAGGACATCACCATCCCCAAGGGCGAGTAGCCCGGACGTTCTCATAGCAATCTACAAACCGCCAGGCCCTCACCCATCCATTCCCCTTCTCCCCAAGCCGCCCTTGCCTTGACCATGCCAAGTAAATCCGCCCTCGTTCTCGGAATATTCACGCTCGCCGCCGCAGCGCCATTCAGCCCCCTCCTCGCTCAGCAGGCCGGGCTGCAAGGTTCCGCGGAACGCGAAATCCATAGCCGGGAAATCAAATCCAATTTCGCCAAGGAAGCCATTGATAAAGGCAACGAGGCCCTCGCCAACAAGGATTACGAGTCCGCCTACGCCTATTTCAAGAGCGCAGTGGACGCCCTCCCGAACGGCGGCGACGCCACCGCCGACCTCCACGACGAGGCCATGTCGGGCTTCGGCACCGTCGTCGTCAGCCTCGCCCAGCAGCGCATCTCCGAGGGCCGCTACAAGGACGCCGAAACCGTCCTCAACGTGATCATCGAGGAGCAATACGACCCGAACTACCAGCCCGCGCTCAAGCTCCTCGCCGGCCTCAAGAACGGCTCCTTCAATCCCACCTTCACCCCCGCTTTTGTCGCCAACGTCGAGCTCGTTAAACAGCTCCTCCGCGAGGGCAACGGCTTCTACATGAGCGGCCGCTACGACCTCGCCTTCAAGCGCTGCGAGCAGGTCCTCAATGTCGATAAATACAACATCGCCGCCCGCAGGTTGATGGAAAAAATTGACGGCGCCCGCACCCAGTATTCCGACGAGGCCTATAACCAGACCCGCTCCCAGCTCATCACGCAGGTCGAGTCCGCATGGGAACTGCCCGTCACGAAGTTCAACGTCGGCAATATCGGCGTCGTCGAGCAGCCGCAGCTCGACACGCGCGGCACCGCAAGCATCCAGCGCAAGCTCACGGAAATCCGCATCCCCTCCATCCTCTTCCGCGAGACCACCGTCCGCGAGGCCCTCGACTACATCAAGATCCGCGCCGCCGCGCTCGACACAGCCGAGCCCGATCCGAACAAACGCGGCATCAACATCGTCCTCAAGCTCGACCCCGCCAATGCCGCCGGCGGCGACACCCGCATCACCCTCCAGCTCACCGATGTCGAGCTCGGCCAGGCCCTCGGCTACATCGCAAACGCCGCCAGCCTCAAGATGAAGGTCGAGCCATACGCCGTCGCCATCGTCCCGCTCAACGAGCAGACCGACGTGCTCATCACCAAGGAATACAAGGTGAATCCCGGCTTCATCGGCAGTCTCCCCTCCGCGGGTGACACAGGCGCAGCCGCACCCGGCGGCACCGGCGCCTTCGCATTCGCCCCCGCAGGCGGCGCAGGCGGCACGGCCCAGAAATCGGGCGCAAAGGAATTCCTCGAGGCCAGCGGCGTGACCTTCCCGCCCGGCGCAACGGCAAATTACCTCACCAGCAGCGGCAAGCTCATCGTCCGCAACACCCAGGCCAACCTCGACCTCATTGACCAGCTCGTCGAGAACGACAACACCACCCCCACGCAGGTCGAGATCGAGTCGAAATTCGTCGAAATTTCGCAAAACAATCTCTCCGAGCTCGGCTTCGACTGGCTCCTCGGCCAGTTCCAGATGCCTTTCGGCTCCGGCGTCTACGGCAGCGGCGGCACCACGCCATTCGGCAGCAGCCTCACCGGCACGAACACCGCCAGCACCAGCGGCGGCACGGTCACCACCAACAGCGCCTATCCCTTCCAGGAACCCGGCCAGGGCGGCGTGCCCATCGGAGCCAGCAGTCTCACCTCCGGTCCCCTTACCGGCGGCAATCGCAGCGGCAGCACCGCCATCAGCGTCAACGCCCTCGACGGCCTCCTCTTCGGCGCACCGGTCGGCCCCGCGCCGGGCGTCCTCGCCATTGCCGGCATCTTCACCAATCCCCAGTTCCAGGTCGTCCTCCGCGCCCTCGATCAGAAAAAGGGCATTGATCTGATGTCCGCCCCTCGCGTCACTGCAAAGAGCGGCCAGCACGCCACCATCTCCATCGTCCGCGAATTCCGCTATCCCACGCAGTTCGACCCCCCCCAGATTCCGCAGACCGTGGACAACGGCTTCACCCCCGTCACGCCCACCACCCCGTCCGCCTTCGTATTGCGCCCTCTCGGCGTCGAGCTCGAAGTCGAACCCACGATCGGTCCCGACGGCTTCACCATTGACCTCACCCTCTCGCCCCGCGTCACTGAGTTCGAAGGCTTCATCAACTACGGCAGCCCGATCTTCACCAGCGCCCAATCCATCAACCAGGGTATCCTCACCGCTACGACCGCCTTCGGGGCTTTCGGCACCCTTCAGGACATCCTCGGCGAACCCACCCCGGTGCTCGTTTCCGAGAACGTGATCAACCAGCCCGTCTTCAGCGTCCGCCAGGTCACCACCAACGTCACCATCTACGATGGCCAGACCGTCGTGCTCGGCGGCCTCATGCGTGAAGATGTCCAGAAAGTCGAGGACAAGACTCCCATCATCGGCGACATCCCGCTTGTCGGCCGCCTCTTCCGCTCCTCCGCCGACCAGCACATCAAGCGCAACCTCATCATGTTCGTCACAGCGAACCTGATTGACCCCGCCGGCCAGCCCCTCATCAAAGCCATCGAGAACGACACCGAAGTCGCCGTTCCCGACTCCAGAGCCGTCTCTTCCGAAGCCCTCCCTGGCGACTCGATCACCACAGACGCCTCCCTCCCGGTCCCCGCTCAATAATCCTGCTGCTGCCTTATTCCATGACCAGACCCCTAGATTCCCGGATTCGAACGCTCGGATTCTGCCTCGGCCTCGCCACTCTCAGCCTCTCTCCCACTTACGCGGGAAGTTACGGGAGCGCGACCGGTGGCGTGGATTCCAACATCCAGCGTGAAGCCGTCCGCCGCCAGGAAGACCTCGCCGCCGCAAGCCGCCTCATTGCCGAGGGCGACCGCGCCGTCAAAAATGGCGATTACGAAACGGCCTACACTTCCTACATGCAAGCCGTGGACCTCATCGGCACTGGCGACGCAGTCTCCAAGGAGCACCAGGTGGCTCTCAACAAGTTCAGCCAGACGAGTGTCGCCTATGCGCAGTGGCTCATTGACAACGGTAAATACGGCGACGCTGAGAAGGTCGCTAAGACCGTCCTCCTGCCGCAATACAATCCGACCTACAAGCCCGCCATCGCCCTGCTCTCCAATCTCGAGCAGCCCGATTACTACAACAAGACGGTCACGCCCAAATTCGCCGAGAGCCGCGACCTCGTCACGAAACTGCTCGCCGAGGCCGAGGGCTTCTACTCCCGCGGCAGCTACGATCTCGCCACCAAGCGCTACGAGCAGGTCCTCAATGTGGACCCCTACAACGTCGCCGCCCGCAAGGGCATGGAGGAGGTCAATACTGCCCGCGAGAAATACTACGCCGAAACCTACAACGAAACCCGCGCCCGCATGCTCTGGCAGGTTTCGAAAGGCTGGGAAATGCCCGTTCCGAAATACACCGGCGGCAAGGACACCATCGGCACCGTCCACGTGGACCCCTCCCGCAACCAGGCCATCATTGACAAGCTCAACCGCATCGTCATTCCCAAGCTCGACTTCCACGACTTCACCATCCGCCAGGCCGTGGATTTTCTCCGTCAGGCCAGCCGCAAGCTCGATACCCTCGAGCCCGACGATGCAAAACGAGGCGTCAACATCTTCCTGAAACTCCCCTCCGGCGCCACAGCAGCCGCGGGAACCGACGTCCTTGCCCCTCCGGCCGGCGCCCTTCCAGGCGCAGCCCCCGGCACCGCAGGCGCCCCCCCGACCGTCACCGAGGACACCACGATCACACTCTCCCTCAACAATATCCCCCTTTACGAAGCCCTCCGCTACGTCGCCAGCCAGGCCGGCCTGAAGATCAAGATTGATCCCGCCGCCGTCTCCATCGTCCCGCTCACCGACGTCAGTCAGGACCTCATCACCAAGGAATACAAGGTCCTCCCGACCTTCATCCCTCGTGCCGCAGCCCCCGGCGCGACCGACAACCCCTTCGGCGCAGGCACCACCGGAGCCGCCGGTGGTACCACCGCTGCCGTCGGCGCCGCGGAACCCACCCAACGCATTGGCACACAGATGAACGCCAAGGAATACCTCTCGAGCCTCGGCATCGTATTCCCGGAAGGCGCCTCCGCCCAATACATCCCGCAGGGTAGCCGCCTCGTCGTCACCAATACGCAGGATAACATCGACGTCATTGACCTCATCGTGGATGCCGCCATGGGCGCCGCCCCCACGCAGGTTCAAATCGAATCCAAGTTCGTAGAGATCAATCAGAACAACCTCAAGGAACTCGGCTTCAACTGGCTTCTCGGTCCGTTCCAGATCGGCAACAGCGGCGCCTACGGCACGGGCGGCTCGCTCGACCCCAACGCCGCCGCCTATCCCTTCTCCGCACCCGCCGGCACCGTCATCGGCAGAGATAATGTCACGGCTGGCCTGCGCTCCGGTCGCGGCAATGGCCCCCAATCCGCCATCTCGGTCAATAGCATTGACGCCCTCCTTGGCAGTGCCTCCGGCATCGCCACAGGTGCAGGCCCCGCCATGTTCGGCCTCGCAGGCATCTTCACCAACCCTCAGTTCCAGGTCGTCATCCGTGCCATGGATCAGAGGAAGGGCATTGACCTGATGTCCGCTCCCACGGTCACCACCAAGAGCGGAAACAAGGCCGTGATCAACGTCGTCCGTGAATTCCGCTACCCCACCGAATTCGATCCGCCCCAAATCCCGCAGACCATTGACAACGGCGGTGTGATCGGCGGCGGCGGCTTCCTGGGCACCACCGGCTTCATTACGAACCCGATTATCACGCCCACCACCCCGTCCTCGTTCGAGACCCGCAACATCGGCGTCACCCTCGAGGTCACCCCCACGGTCGGCGCGGACGGCTACACCATTGATCTCGAGCTCGCTCCCGAGGTCGTGGACTTCGACGGCTTCATCAACTACGGCTCGCCCATCCTGACGCTCGCCTCAGGCGCTACCGGCAGCATCCTCACCACTCCCCGCAGCGTCGAGGTCAGCCCCAACGTCATCAACCAGCCCATCTTCACCACCCGCAAGGTCACGACCAATGTCACCATCTGGGACGGCATGACCATCAGCCTCGGCGGCCTTATCCGCGAGGATGTGCAGAAGACTCAGGACAAGGTTCCCTTCCTCGGTGACGTGCCGATCGTCGGCCGCCTCTTCCGCTCGAACGTGGACCAGAAGCTCAAGAAAAACCTCATCATCTTCGTCACCGCGAAGCTGATTGACGCCGAAGGCAAGCCTCTCCGCTCCGATAGCGAAAAAGAGGAAATCGTCGAGCCCCTCGGCCTGCCTGACGAAATTCCGCCGCCCACCATCGAATACAAAGGCTCGAACTACAAGTGAGCCGCTAGGCAAAACCATTACCCAAAACGGCGGGAAGGCCATCCCTTCCCGCCGTTTTGCTTTTTCAAGCCCTTCCTTTTAATCTGCGAAAATCCGCGTAATCTGCGGACCGAACTCATCCGATACCCGTGCCCACAATCGGAATCACCGGCGGTGTCGCCACCGGCAAATCCACCTTCCGGCGCCTGCTCCTCGACAGCATTGACGCCGACTTCTTCGACGCCGACGCCTGCGCCCGCGAACTCCTCGACTCGAACGAAGCCATTCGCGAACAGGTCATCGAAAATATCTCCCCCGACGCCTACTCGAAGTCCGGCCACCCGAACCGCCACCTCATCCGCGAAATTATCTACAACGACATCGCCAAGAAAAAAACCCTCGAGGGCATCCTGCATCCAAGAATCCGCGAACGCTGGACCGCCCGCGCAAAAGACTCCGCCACGCATGCCCGCATGTTCGTCGTGGACATTCCCCTCCTCTTCGAGACGCGCGCCGAAAGCCTCTTCGATCACGTCATCGTCGTCGCCGCCACCGAGGAAACCCAGCTCGCCCGCATGACTGGCACCCGCAAACTTCCCGACGACCTCGCGCGAAAAATCCTCGCTTCCCAGTGGAGCCTTCAAGTTAAGATGCGCGGAGCCGCCCATGTCGTCTGGAACGACGCCGGCCTTGACCTGCTCGAATCGCAAGCCGCCCTTCTCGCCGCTTACCTACGCCATAAGTATGACTGACGTTGCCGCGTCCGACGCGCCGCATTCCCAAACACCCGCTCCCGCGGAACCCTCTGCTACTGCGGAACCCTCTGCTGTTGCATCCCCATCCGCACCGGTGGAGCCTTCCGTCCCGGCGCAACCCGCCGCGGAGCCGCTCACGATTTCCCTGAACGAACTCCAGGGCCTCAATCGCACCGCCCTCGCCGCGCGCGCAAAGGAATTCGGCATCCGCCTCCGCCCCGACGGCAGCATCCATCACCTCGTCCTCGACCAGGCCCGCTTTCACCTCCAGCGCGGCGACATCCTCACCGCCGCCGGCATCTTCGACGTGGATAACAACCGCGGCATCCTGCGCTGGGAAAAATTCAGCTTCCGATCCTGCCCCGAGGACGTCTCCGTCCCGCAACAATTCATCAAACAGCACGGCCTGCGCACCGGCCTCAAAATTCACGCCCGCCTCCGCCTCCCGCAACAACGCGAGCAGGGCCTCGTCCTCGACTCGATTATCACCATCGAGGGCAAATCCGCCGCCGAGTGGGTCACGCCCACCGACTTCGACAAACTCACGGCGATGTTCCCGGACCGCCGCATCTTCCTCGACACGCCCGGCCATCCCGACATCGGCCCGCGCGCCGTGGACCTCATCGCCCCGCTCGGCATGGGCCAGCGCGGCCTCATCGTCGCCCCGCCGCGCGCCGGCAAGACCGTCCTGCTCAACCAGCTCGCACAGGCCATCCGCCGCAACCACCCCAACGTCCACCTCATCCTGCTGCTCGTGGACGAACGCCCCGAGGAAGTCACCGACTTCCTGCGCACGCTCGACTGCGACATCTTCAGCAGCACCTTCGACGAATCACCCACCCGCCATGTCGCCGTCGCCGAGCTCGTCTCCGAACGCGCCAAGCGCCTCGTCGAGACCGGCCGCGACGTCGTCATCCTCCTCGATAGCATCACGCGCCTCTCCCGCGGCTACAACAACCTCCAGCCGAACCGCGGCAGCCGCACCATGAGCGGCGGCGTGGATTCCAAGGCCCTCGCGAAGCCGAAAAAATTCTTCGGCGCCGCGCGCAACGTCGAGGAAGGCGGCAGCCTCACCATCCTCGCCACCGCGCTCATCGAAACGCAGAGCAAAATGGATGACCTCATCTTCGAGGAATACAAGGGCACCGGAAACATGGAGGTCCACCTGGATCGCACCATCGCCGAGTTGCGCATCTTCCCCGCCATTCACATCACGAAATCCGGCACGCGCCGCGACGACCTCCTGCTGCACCCCGACGAACTCTCCCGCATCGTCGCCATCCGCAAACAACTCGCCGAGCTGCCCGCCGTCGAGGCCATGGAAGTGCTCGTCACCAATCTCCAGCACACAAAACTCAACGCCGAACTCCTCCTCGGCGGCCTCCGCGGCGTCTAGTCGGATGCGGAGCCTGACTTCGCCCATGCGAATCGCCTGCGGGCGCCTCGTGGATCCGCCCGCATTCCGGGCCTTCCTGCGGCGTCTCAACACGCCGCAATTCCGCCTCGCTCTCAAGCTCTGCCTGCCCGCCGCGCTTGTCGCCATCGCCCTCCGCGGGTGGCTCATCGCGCAAATGCCCGCGGCGTTCGTTCACAACGACACCGCCACCACCGTCGAAACCGCATGGACGCTCCTCACGCGCCACGGCCTCGAAATCGAGAGCAAGAAAACCTTCCTCACCCCGCTGCTCTACTGCGTCCCCGCACTGCTCCACATCCCCATCCTTCCCTTCCTCGCCGTCGTCCAGCACCTCCTCGGCATCGTAACCGTCTTCCTCGGCGGCCTCATCGTCTTCGCATGGTTCAAATTCTGGCGCTGGCTCATCGTCCCCGCGACCCTGCTCCTCGCACTCGATCCCGTGCTGCTGTGGTATGAACACGCCGCGCTGGCCGAAATTTATTCCGTCTTCGGCGTCCTCCTCGTCGCGCTCACGGCCACCGCGTTCCATCGAATTCCAAACCGCTACACGTTCGCCGCACTGCTCGTCGCTGTGCTCTTCATCGCCGGCGCGCGCCCGGAAGGCCGCCTCTTCGCGCTCTTCGTCGTCGTGCTCGTCGCCCGCGTGTGGTGGGGAAACTGGCGCGTGTTCCGCCTCGGCATCGCCGCCGCCCTCGCATGGACACTTCTGGTTTTCGCACTCACCCGCACAGGCCAAAGCGGCCTGCTGCTGCTCACCTCCGTCATCCAGCTTTCCTCGCAAAAACTTTCCGCATCCCCCGGTGTCGCCGAAAAACTCGCCGACCTCTCCGCGCAAACCCGCACCGCGTGGACCGGCACCGAGCCGCCCAAGCTCGTGCCGCTGCGCAAGGAAATCTCCCGCCGCATCGCAGCTCTCTCCGGCTCGAAGGATCGCGTGGATTCCGTCAGCAAGCGCGCCGCGCTCGAAATCGTCCTGCGCAATCCCGCCGCGCTGCCCGGCCTCGCCCTGCGCAAATTCACCATCGCCCATCGCGAACTCCCCAGCGGCGACTTCGATGAATACGCCATCGCCGGGCAACTCGACGCGCTCTACGGAAACGGCGACGACCAAAAAAACGTCCTCTACGCCCCGCTGATGTGGGGCTGCAACTTCAAGGACGAAGCCGCCGCGAAAAATTTTCTGGAGTCCGCATATCGTCCGGCTCCAGCCCTCACGCACTGGCTGCAAGCATACGTCACCGCAAGCCTCGCCCCGCTCGCTCCCATCAAACTCCCCGGCTCGAATGCAAAAGGTGTTCCCATTTCCGGCCTGCCCTGGCTCTACACGTTTGCCTTCCTGGGCCTGCTCGCTTTGGCCATGCGCCGCTGCGCATCCAACAAAGGCGATTCCCGCCCGCTGAATTTCCACCAGCTGTGGGGCGCGTTCCTCATCGGCCTGTGGATCCTCATCATGGTCACGGCAAACATCCGCGCGCGATTTCGCGTGTTGTTCGAGCCGCTTTGGATTCTCTACGCGCTTGCGCTGCTCGACACGCTGCTCATCCTCGCCACCAACTGGTGGCCCTTTCACAACTGGTGGCCCTTTCACAACTGGTGGCCCTTCACCAACTGGTGGCCCTTTCAACGCTTCCGACGCGCCCGATGAAAAACTTTCTCACGCCGCTCCTGCTGTTCCTCGGCGCGTTTGCAGTCAGCTGGATTTATCAAACGCCGCCATCCCTCGGCGACGACCTCAACTACTGGGGCCTCGCCTTCGACCTGCACCACGGCGTCGAAGGCGCATGGAGCGCGACCTCGTTCCACGACCTGCGCTGGCCCGTCTGGGGCATATGCTGGCTCCTCCAGATTCCCTTCGGCTACAGCGCACTCTCCTACTACCTCGAGCCGATGGTCTACCTCGGCGCAGGAGCCGTCATCGTCTGGCTGCTCGCCCTTGAAATCGGCGCAACCAGCCGCACCGCAATCGTCGCGGGAATCCTCTTCCTTTTCCACCCGCAGCTCGACTCCGTCATTGACCGCCCGATGCCCGACCTCTCGGAAGGTTTCTGGGTCGCCGTCGCCTTCCTCGCGTGGTTGAAAATGATGCGCAGCGACCGCCGCGGAATCAAAATCGCCCTCGCCGCCGCCGTAGGCCTCGCGCTCGCCATCGGCCAGGCGAACCGCATCACCGGCGTCTTCGCCATCCCCGTCCTCTTCCTCGCGACCCTCGCATTCTACCCGCGCCAATTCCTCTGGCTCGTCCTCTGCGGCGCGTTCGCCGCGGGCTTCGTCGCCATCGAGAGCGCCATCTACTATTCGATTACCGGCGACCCATTCCATTCCCTCACCGCAAACAAAAGCGCCACCGGCCGCAAGGGCACCGAAACAATCCCGTTGTGGGAGCTGCCATTCCGCTTCCTCCCCACGCTTCTGCGCCGCCACACCGACATCATCTTCAACCTCCTCGCCCTCCTCGGCATCGGCGTCGCATGGACCCGCTTCGGCGCCGCAGGCCGCGCACTTGCGCTCTACGCCGTCGGCTATCTCCTCACCTATAGTTGCGCGCTGCAAAGCCTCTTCCCGCCACGCCCCCTCGTTCGCGACGGGGACCGCTTCCTCGGCAGCCTCGCCTTCCCGCTCGCCGTCCTCACGGCTTTCGGCGCCGCATGGATCGCCACGCATCTGCCGTCGCAACTCTCCGAAACCCGCGCCGTCGCTTTTCTCCGCAAATATTTTCCTGCAACACTGCTCGCACTCATCCTGCTCCTTGTCCTCATCTCCAGCCGCGGATTCCGCGAACCGAACTACCTTCACGAAATCGCCGACTACCTCCGCGCCGCGCCATCAGGATTGAAAGTCCTCTCCCACGACGCGATGCGCCACGTCGCAAATCTCGCCGATCCCCATGCCGCATCGCGCATTCAATGGATCCTCAAAAAGGACCTCCTCGATCCCTCGCCCACGACCATCGCGCTCGCAAATTCCAGCGACGAAATCTGGTTCAATCGCAAATGGATCTGGACCGGCACGCGCAAGAAAAGCGAATACGACAAACTCGATTCCATCGGCGACATCGCCCCATGGCTGCGCCCGCCGCTCGACGGTTGGGCCGCCCGCCGCGCCATCGCCAAAGGCGACGTGCCCGACTTCGTATTCCTGGGCCGCAGCACGACTCCGCTCGCGGAAACCAGCTCCGACCACAAACTCTTCCGCCCGCTCCTTCTTCCGCCCTTCCCGGTGCCGCACACATGGACACTCAAAAAAGGCAGTCACGAACAAATCGTCCTCCCCGCGCAGCCCATTCCATGGGACCTCGCAGGCCGCACCTTCTTCCTCTCGCTCCGCTATTCGTCCGACACCACCGAGCCCATCCGCGCCTACGTCACCTTCCTGAGCGAAGACCGCGAGCTCCAGACCCTCGTCTTCAAGCCCTACTTTTTCGACGAATCCAGCGAGGACTTTTTCTTCGTCACGATCCCTCGCGAAGCCACGGCCATGCAGGTTCGCCTGCGCATTTCCGAAAAGGCCACCCGCATCAACCTCGAGCGCTTCCAGCTCCTCACGGATGAACAAACCCGGTGAATTAAGAATCTGGAAAGCAGGAAAGCAGGAAAATACTCTCGATCATCTGCTCCCTTTATTCCTGCTTTCCTGAGTTCCAGATTCAAAACCACTATTCCATCATGACTCTTCGCGAAATCGCCGAACTCGTCTCCGGCCACGTCGATCCTGCCAACGCCGCCCTCGAAATCCACGGCCCCGCTTCATTACTCGAGGCCGGCACGGGTGACATCGCTTTCTTCGGCAATCCAAAATACCTCGCCGCCCTCCGCGCCACGCAGGCATCGGCAGTGCTCGTGCCGCACGGATTCGCCGACGAAATCAAGCCCGCACGCATCTGGGTGGACAATCCCTCCGCAGCCTTCGCAAAAATTCTCGCCCGCTTCGCGCCCGAGCCCGTCGCCTTTCCTCCGGGCATTCACCCATCCGCTGTTGTTGCGGATTCCGCGCAGCTCGCCGACTCCGTTCACGTCGGCCCCGGCGCCATCATCGAGGCGGGCGCAAGCATCGGCGCAAACTCCGTGATCGGCGCCCAGTGCTACGTCGGCCCCCACGCCACGCTCGGCGCGGATTGCTTCCTCCATCCGCGCGTCACCATCCGCGAACGCTGCAAAATCGGAAATCGCGTCCAGCTCCACAGCGGCGTCGTCGTCGGCTCGGACGGATTTGGCTACGAGCTCAAGGACGGACGCCACGCAAAAATTCCGCAGACCGGAATCGTGCAGATTGATGACGACGTCGAGATCGGCGCGAACACCACCATTGATCGCGCGCGTTTCGGCCGCACATGGATCGAGCAGGGCGCAAAAATAGACAACCTCGTCCAGATCGCCCACAACGTCCGCATCGGCGCGCACACCATCGTCTGCGCGCAGGTCGGCATCTCGGGTAGCACCCGCGTCGGCTCCTATGTCACGATCGCCGGCCAGGTCGGCCTCGTCGGCCACATCGAAATCGGCGACCGCGCAATCGTCGCCGCGCAGACCGGACTCAGCCGCAATCTCAAGCCCGGCGAAATCGTCTGCGGCTCGCCCGCCCGCCCCATCCAGAACTGGAAGGAACAGGCCGCGCAGGTCAACCGTCTCGGCAAACTCTACGACCGCGTCAAAAAACTCGAGGAAGCCGCAAAGCCTCCGCCCGATCTGCCGATCTAGCATCCGGCGCAACCCCACCCAAAAAAATCATGATTCGCGTCCTCGCACTCACCCAGTTTGCCTTCCTCAGTCTGGGCATCGTGGCGGTAAAGATCATGGTTCACGCAAACGGCAATTCCTACATCTCGACGTATCTCCAGGCGCTTGACGATTGGGTCCTGTGGCTCTTTGCAGTTCCGCTTCTCTGGATCGCATTCGCCTCGGCCTGCATCCGCATCAACAAAGGCCCGTTGTCCGCCGGCGTCGCCAATGCCACCGGCATCATTCTCGCCATCGCCTCCTTTCTCTTTCTCGCATCCGTCACCTTCCTGGCTTAAAATCCAACTCGCGATGAAGCCCGAAATCCCGCCGCGCGTCGAAAATCCCTGTCCGACATCCTGGGACGAAATGAACGGCGACGCCAAACGCCGCTTCTGCGACCACTGCCAGCATCACGTTCACAATCTTTCCGAAATGAACGCCGCCGAGCGCAGCGAAATCCTGCAGTCGCAAGGCCGTGTTTGCGTCACTTACACGACTGATGCACGCGGAGCATTGATCACCCATGCATCGCCGCACTGGCTGTCCATGCTGCTTTCGCGGATGCGTGTCGCCTTCGTCACGCTCGTCGCCGCGATCCTCCCGATTGGTCTGTCATCGTGCGTCACACGCACCACGGGCATCGCCCCGCCGGCTCCCGACAAAAACACAGGGAAAGCCGGACC
>JBOHXO010000481.1:0-4100 GCA_050737475.1 Chthoniobacterales bacterium | reverse complement strand
GCCGCAGCCCGGCGTGCCGCTGTTTCGCGGCGGCGCGGTCGGCTATCTCGCCTACGACGCGGTGCGGTGGTTCGAGCCGGTGATTCCCGCTCCGCCGAAGGACGAACTCGGCGTGCCGGATCTCTTTTTCATGCTCACGGATGTTGTGGTCGCCTTCGATCACAAGCGCCGGCGGATGAAGGTGCTTGCGAATGCGCTGCTCGACGGCGTGGATGCGCAAACGGCCTATGACGATGCCGCGCGCCGCGTGGAGGCTACGCTGGAGCGGCTCCGCGAGTCGGCGGAGTTTGCGCCGATCCCGGCGGATGTGCCCTCGGCGAATGCGGACATGCGTTGCAATACGACACGGGAACAATTTTGCGCGAGCGTCGAAAAGGCGCAGGAATACATTCGTGCCGGCGATATTTTTCAAATGGTGCCGTCGCAGCGATTCGAGACGCCGTATGCCGGCGATCCGCTCGATCTTTATCGCGCGCTGCGATTCGTGAATCCGTCGCCCTACATGTTCTGCCTGCGCGTGAGCGAGGGCTTTTCGCTCGTGGGAAGTTCGCCGGAGGTGCATGTGCGCGTGACGGACGGACTTGTCGAGATTCGGCCGATTGCCGGGACGCGGAGGCGCGGGGCGGACGAGGCGGAGGATCTGGCGCTGGAGAAGGACCTGCTTGCGGACCCGAAGGAGCGCGCCGAGCACTTGATGCTCGTTGATCTTGCCCGCAACGATGTCGGCCGCATCGCGGAATTTGCGTCGGTCGAGGTCTCGGATTTCATGACCATCGAGCGCTACAGCCACGTGATGCACATCGTGTCGCATGTGTCGGGGAAGCTTGCGGGCAATCGTTCGCCGTTCGACGTGATGCGGGCGACGTTTCCGGCGGGCACGGTTTCCGGTTCACCGAAGGTGCGCGCGATGCAGATCATCAACGAGCTCGAGCAGAGCAAACGCTGTGTTTATGCGGGCGCGGTGGGTTATTTCGGCTTCGATGGAAATCTGGACTCGTGCATCGCGTTGCGGACCGTCGTGCTCAAGGACGGCGTGGCCTACGTGCAGGCTGGCGGTGGTGTCGTTGCGGATTCGACGCCGGAAGGTGAGTATGTGGAAAGCGTGAACAAGGCGATGGCAGCAAGCCGTGCTATCGTTTTGGCGTGCGGAATTGGAAAGGCGGACGCATGATTCTGGTCATAGATAACTACGATTCCTTCACCTACAACCTCGTCCAGTATTTCGGGGAGTTGGGCGCGGAGCCTCTTGTGAAGCGGAACGACGAGGTGACGCTCGACGGGATTGCGAAGTTGAAGCCGGAGCGGATTTGCATCTCGCCGGGGCCGTGCACGCCGAAGGAGGCGGGCATCAGCAATGATGTGCTGCGCGAGTTTGGCGGGAAGGTTCCGATTCTTGGCGTGTGCCTCGGGCACCAGTGCATCGGCGATGTGTATGGCGGCGACGTGGTGCGTGCGGATCGGCTGATGCATGGGAAGACCTCGCCGATTCTGCACAACGGGAAGGATGTTTTTGCGGGGCTGCCGAGTCCGTTCGAGGCGACGCGCTACCACTCGCTGATCGTGAAACGCGACACGTTGCCCGATTGCCTTGAGGTGACGGCGTGGACGGTGGAAGGCGAGATCATGGGGCTCTCGCACAAGGAGCTTCCGGTTTATGGCGTGCAGTTTCATCCGGAGTCCATTTTGACTTCGGAGGGGAAACGGCTGCTTGGGAATTTTCTGAAATTATAGGTCCTATGGGACTTATGGGACCAATGTGAGCAGGGCGTCGGGAAGCACTCGTGCGGCGATTTTTGCGGCTTCTTCGACGGTGACACTGATTCCCGATTCGCGTTCGATGGAGGTCATGTCGACATTGGCGATGCCGCACGGGATGATGCTCTCGAAGCCGTCGAGCGGGCCGCAGACGTTCAATGCGAAGCCGTGCATCGAGATCCAATGGCGCACGCCGACGCCGATCGAGGCGATTTTGCGATTGCCGACCCACACACCTGTGAGTGCATCGCGGCGGTCGCCCGGGATTTCCCAATGCGCGAGCGTGGCGATGAGTGCTTCCTCGAGGCAGCGCAGGTAGCGGTGGAGGTCGCAGCCGTATTTGTGGAGATCCAGCACGAGGTAGCCGACGAGCTGGCCGGGGCCGTGCCATGTGGCCTGGCCGCCGCGGTTGATCTCGCGGAGCGGGGCGGAGAGGTGTTCGCGATCGAGCAGGCTGGATTGGTCGCGCGTGCGGCCGATGGTGAAGACCGGTTCGTGCTCGAGCAGGAAAATGCGGCCGGGCGAGGTTCCGGCGCGGACCGCGGCGTGTTCGCTTTCCTGGCGCGTCAATGCATCGTCGAAGCTGATGCGGCCGAGCCACTCGACTTGCGGAGGGTCAGATGGACTCATGCGAAATCGGGCGGCGGGCGGCGGTTTGCGAGGCCTGGAGGTGGGCGATGCCGATGGCAAGGGCGTCCGCGGCATCGGGCGGCGGGGTTTCGGTGAGGCTCAACAATGCGCGCACCATGAATGCGACCTGGCTTTTTTGCGCGGAGCCGACGCCGACGACGGATTGTTTGACGCGCGTCGGCGGGTATTCGTGGATGGGAAGTCCGCCTTGCGCCGCGGCAAGGATCGCCGCGCCGCGCGCCGCGCCCAGCACGATGGCGGTCTTGTGGCTTTGCACGTAGATGATGCTCTCGATGGCCATGGCGGACGGGCTCCATTTGGCGATCAATTCCGCAACCTTCGCGTGAATCGCGACGAGGCATGCCGAGGATTTCAACGCCGGCGTGTTGCGGATGACGCCGTATTCGAGCGCGGTGTGGCGGCGGCCGTCGGATTCCAGCACGGCGTAGCCGCTCGCGCGCAGCGACGGGTCAATGGCGATGAGGCGGTCAGGCATTCGTCCACACGGAATCGGCCATTGCGGCCACGGAATCCAGCGCAATGTCGGCGAGGGTTCCATTCGGCGAGGCAATGACGCGGACGGCGGGATTCGCCGGCGCCCAGATCGCGGGGTCGGTCGGGCCGAACAAAAGCACGCACGGGATGCCGGTGGCTGCGGCAAGGTGCGAGATGCCGCTGTCGTGGCCGACGAAGAGCCGGCATCGCTCGAGGATGGCCGCCAGCAGGGGCAGGGGAAGGTGTTCGGCGAAGCGCACGTTGCCGACGGGGAGGCTGCTGCGGAGTTGTTCCGTGCGGGCGATGTCGCTTTCGCCGCCCACGATGAGCAGCGCGCGGCCTTGCGAAAGAAAATGGTTCGCGAGCACGATCCAGCGATCGAGCGGCCAGTTTTTGCGCTCGCCGCCGCTGCCGGGGTGGATGGCGGCAAACGGGGGCTCGAGTCTGGCCAGCCAGCGGGTGGCTTCCTCGCGATCCGATTCCGTGGGATGGATGCGCGGCGCGGGGTCGTCGAGAAAGAGGGCGAGTTTTTGGAGCGGCTCGGCGAGCTGGACGGCGGCGTGGGCGTGGTCCGCGATGCGCGGGTCGCCGGTGATGAGATTTTTCACGCCGGCGCGGCGGAGGTTGCCGGCGAAAAATTCGTCGGGATCGTAGAGGTAGCTGATGACCTGATGGAATCCGGCGAAGTGGGCGACGAGTTCCGGGTCGAGGTCGGACTTCGGGTTGAAGAAGCCTGCGAGCGGGGCGTATTCGATGCTGCGCGAGGCGTCGGCGTAGTGGCGGCCGACGGCGATCTCGACGATGTGACGGTAGCCGAGGATTTCGATGCGCGTGTCGGGGAAGGCGTCGCGCAACAGGCCGAGGGCCGGCAGGGTGAGGATGAAATCGCCGATGGCCCCGCCGCGAATCACGAGGATGCGTCCCGCCATCGCTGATGCGCGAGCGCGCCTAGAATCCGCCGCCGCCGCTGGGGCCCTGGTTGATCGCGGAGCCGTAGACGCCCGGGCCTTCCCAACTCTGCGGGCGATTCCAGGGAATGCTGGATTCCTGCGGGCGGCCGGTGACCGGGTCCTTCGTGACACAAGCCGTGAGGCTCAATGCCACGATGCCCAGAACGAGGAGAGCGAGCCAGCGGCTCATGGGTTATCTACTCCGAGCCCTGGAAGATGACGGTGTCGCCCGGCTGCACGGCCACGCCGGCTGGCAGGGTGTTCACGAGA
>JBOHXO010000480.1:0-3612 GCA_050737475.1 Chthoniobacterales bacterium | reverse complement strand
GGCCGAGGCCGATCATGTGCGCGTCCTCTGCGGCGAACGAGAGATATACCGTCACACATTTCCGAAGCCCACGCTGCTCTCGCTCTTTTCAGACGACGACGTCGAGTGTTCTGCCGGGATTCCGACTCTTGAACCGCAGAAAGCTCCCGCCGCCGCGCCCATCTCGATACCCGAGCCGCAGCGCAAGCCTAATCACGCGAAATCGCCTTCGCAGCCGCCACCGATCTTCCGTCCCCCCGACGCTTTCGTTTTATGATCGAGGCGACCCCGGACTTCCGACGCTACCAGCGCAGCATTCTCTCGCAAGCGCGCACCGGCGGCATCGTCATCCTACAATACCGCAGCCGCGACGAAGCTCTGGCCTATCTTGCAGCCACGGTCGCCGATCCCGGCGCGTCAACCGGCGGCATTCTGCATATTCCGGAGTCGGGAACGCGGTCCGGCCGCAAACTCTCTCCTCTCATCGGCGATGCCTTGCTCGCGCACGGATATCTGGGTTTCACAGCCCTCGCCGAGCCCGAGCAGCGTGCCGTCGAGCAACTCCAGGAGAGCCACATTCGGATCGTCACCCTCATCCGTCATTGCAAAGCGCCGCGCTCCCTGCTGCTCGAACTCGTCGTCTTGGCCGAGGCGGCCGCCCGCCTGGCCCATCCCGTCGTTTTCGTTCTTGCCACCAGCGAGGACGTGCGTGCCCTCCTGCATCGCGAGCCTGCCCTTGAGCCCATGGCCTCCGTCGCCGAGGCTCCCCGCCTCTCGCGGGCCGATCTTATCTTACTTCTGAAATATCACGGCTATGAGGGCGATGGTCTTGCAACGCTCGCACGACTCGCCGATGGTAACTGGGGTATCGTATGCAAGCTCTTGGCCACGGTTGCCGCCGGAGCGCCCGAGGAAAAAGGCAAGCGGCTCTCCCGCGACGCGGTGATGTCCGCAGCGCAAGCTCTCCAGCTTGCGCCGTTAGCCGACAAGCTCGATCCGGAGCCAGAGGAGTTGGATGCCGCGGGTGCTTGAACTACGCGAATCCGTGATTTTGCTCATCGTCGGCCATCATGAGGAACAACATGTTCAAAATCCTGGGGCGCGGCGAAAGGTGATCTTCCGAGTCGCTTGTTTCCCGTCAAAGGTGTGACTGGTGGGATTACGGAGAAGCCGGTCAGGTATTCACCGTAAAATGCGGCGATGGCCGACAGGCCCGAGCAATCGCCAATTGCGCCTTTCATGGAAAACAGGCGACTCATGAGGCAACTTTTTGGGAAACGTTGCTTCAACAGAGAAATTCTCCCTTCCGCTAGGTAAACAAATCCTGCCTTTCCAACTGCGTCCTGTAAAGCCGGCCACTAAGGAAAAGGGCGTGCTGCGTCGCATTAATGAAACTAGGATGGACTATGACATTTTAAAGCCCACTCAGACTCTTGGTACATTACAATTACTCGAAAACTTGCGTGCAAAGAAACCTGGGTAGTCTTTCCACTGTCGAACAAGCTCTGGTGTAGCGACATGAATTGTGTCAGGATGCATCTTTCCGCTCCATCTGGCCCAAGTCGTAGATGTCCTGTTTACTTTGCTCATATCAAAACCATGAATTAATAGCGTTCCGCCGATGGCATGCTCATCTGCGCATGGAATGTTATCAAACATGCTCATAGCAGAGTCGTGTTCCAGGAGAAATTCGACGACTTCGCGGTTCAGAAGCAGCCACGTTGAATGAGAAACCCAGAACGATTTCGAGATTTTGGTCGTAGCCTTTCTATCACGCTGATCTTGATTCATTTGCAGCCAACTTTTCCAATCAATTCGACTGCGCGAGTCTATTGCCAATGCCGACTTGATCTCTGTCCATGATTTGATTGGGATGCACGACTCAGAAACAAACATGAAATGCGTCAAATCTGGGTTGCCGATGGCGGCGCGCAACAATGCATGCATCGCAAGAACGACACCAAAATCTCCCCATGTCGTTTCATGAATCTCCCGAATTTCTCGGCCGGAGAGAAGCGAGTCAGGATTTATCGGTTGCTTTGAATGGCAATATATATCTATCTCATCGACGGCGCTCGATAAGAAATCCCGCCATCCCTGCGGCTGACGCAGATCGTTCTCTGCGACGAGAAAGAGCAGGCCAAGTCGAATATTTCCTTTCATCGAGGGATCAACAGGTCGAGACGCTCTTTTGGAATATTCCGGCAGATCCAGGATGTTTGAATTTGAACATATGGTAATTTGAGCATATGCAGCGCTTCAGGCACATGGTACAGCGGTAAATCGCGACCACCAAGAGTGCCGCCGGGTTTAATCTTTGGCCACCATGCCACAAGATTTTTCATCATTTCAGCAAGTGTTGGTGCTGCGTCCAGCCAGACAAAATCGACTGAATTATCAGCGAAATGGAGGGCGGCATCTGCAGTTGACGCCTGAATTAGCTCTACATCATGGTGAAGGTCGCGCAATTCAAGATCGCGCAACGTATCTGCTAACCGGTATGATTCAGGGTTGTCCGCGTCTGCGCGCCGTTCCTTAAATGGATCAGCGCCGTAGATTTTAAACGTTTTACCTATGTGGCGGGCATATTCGGCAAAGTAAGCGAGAGATTTTCCGGACTTTACGCCGAGTTCAACCATTCTCGCTTCATTGGGAAGAGTTTGGCATAGTTCCTCATAGATAGCGTAATGATCGAACGTGCCGGCAAGGGTTAAATGGCGCTTGGGGCGATTGTTATCGAGGTTCATTATTGCTCTTCGTAGCCCAGCTTGCCACACATACCCCAGTTCCTTTACTTCCTGCAATCGCCGCTTTGCCTTTGGCAACCATTCCAATCTCCACTTAAAATGATCGAGGTGAATGTTTTTGAGTAGTTGTGTCGATCGGCCAGGAGACGGATCATGTAGCAATCCCAAATCGGGAAGGGTGGTAATACAGCACTTTTCGTCGCGCCATTGTTGTATGGAGGAGGTAATATTAGTGGAAAGCGGTGCTAATCTGCATAAATCCTCATAACAACGGCACCCACTAATGTCGTAGAATATGTCAAAAGATACGCGATCGACCATCTTCAGAATTACTGAATCGGCAGGCATGTTCGCGACGATTTTGTCCAATTCATCAAAATCATTCACAAACTCATCACAATCTACGACCAAACCTATTTTTGCATTAGTTGTCGAAGTTAACTCCTGCAAGACATCGAACGTGGGAATGTTGTCAAATGTATCCGCCTTGAGAATCTCATATAAAATGCCATGCATATCGCAAAAAGCGAGAATATCGGAAATATCGTCACATTCTCTTTGAAAAATACAGCATCGGATTTCAGAATATCTTCGAGTATAATATTCAACCCATATTTGAAAAATAGGGTAGTCGTCTACGCAAACTCTGGTAAACACAGCGAGGCTGTTTTTTTGAATTTCGTTTTTCCCCTCTAGTTTTGGAATAAGTCGAAGACTTTTGCTTGCGTAGCCCCCTCCTTCAAGAGGTGTAAGTTGATCCTTTGGCCATCGGAACCAATTTAAAAGTAACTTATTTCCGGGGGAAGCTATGTCCCAAGTGCCGCTAGCATGGTCAGGAGGTGTTATGAAAAACGTGCCGTTTCTACGTAACGTCAACGGTCCATTC
>JBOHXO010000479.1:0-3355 GCA_050737475.1 Chthoniobacterales bacterium | reverse complement strand
TTCGGCAACCACGGCAGCGGCATCCAGCTCAACGGCGACTACGCGTTCGGCGGCGGCGGCACCATCACGAACGCACTCGTCGAGCGAAACGTGATTTTCAACAATGGCTCCGGTGGCGGCGGCGCGCTGAACAACGAGGGCGTGCAGGACAGCGTCTTCCGCAACAACGTCCTCTACGACAATCACGCCAGCGGCATCGTTTTTTGGATCGGCGGAAACGACGCGCCCGCGACGAGCAGTTCGAATCGCAATGTCGCCGTGAACAACACCGTCATCCAGGCCGCCGACGGTCGCGCCGCGCTGCAGATTGACCGCGGCTATGACAACGTCGCGTTCAACAACATCCTCTTCCACCCCGGATCGTCCGCCAGGGACGCCATCAGCATCACGACCACCGACACGAACACACTCAGCAATTTCAACATCGTCTCCGCAAATTTTGAACTCGCCGATGAGGACCGCACGCTCGCGCAATGGCGCAGCCTCACCGGCAACGACGCCGACTCCACATCGCTCACAGCCGCGCAAATGCAGGCGCTGTTCGTCAATTTCGCCGCGCACGACTTCCATCTCTCCGGCAGCAACGCAGCCGCGGATTCCGGCACGGCAGCATTCGACGGAAAATCCGCGCCCGGCACCGACTTCGCCGGCACGGCACGCCCGGCTGGCGGCGGTTTCGACATCGGCGCGTTCGAGCTCGTCGCAGTCCCCGAGCCGGCTGCGGCCGCATTGCTTGGCATCCCGGTTCTGTGGTTCGGCACGCGACGCCTGCGCCGTTGAAGCGCCGGGATTGCACCGGACGACGAACAACGTAGGCTTTGTCCGCGTGAGCCTTGGCCGAATGTTGACCCCGTTTTCCTCGCGGAATTACCGGCTCTATTTCGGCGGCCAGGCCGTCTCGATGCTCGGCACATGGATGACGCAGACCGCCACAATCTGGCTCGTTTATCACATCACCGGCTCGCCCTTCTGGCTCGGCGCCATCGCCTTTCTCGGCCAGCTTCCGGCCATCGTGCTTAGTCCGCTCGGCGGCGTGTGGGTGGACCGCCTCGATCGGTTGAAACTGCTGAAGGTCACGCAGGCTCTGGCAATGACCCAGTCGCTCCTCCTCGCGTTTTTCACGCTCACCGGCCGCATAGACATCTGGCTTCTCACCGCGCTCGCAATGTTCCAGGGCCTCATCAACGCCTTCGATCTGCCCACGCGCCAGTCGCTCAATGTCCTGCTCGCGGAGAAGCGCGAACACCTGCCCTCGATCATCGCGATGAACTCCTCGCTGATCAACCTCGCCCGTCTGGTCGGCCCCGCGCTGGCGGGATTTGTGATCGCATTCTCGAACGCCGGATGGTGCTTCCTGCTCGATGGCGTGAGTTACATCGCCGTGCTTGTCGCCCTCTTCGCGATGCGGCTCACAGTCCCGCAACCAGCGCCGCGCATGGGCTCGGTGTGGCAGGAATTGCGCGAGGGATTCAATTACACGTGGGGCTTCCTTCCGATCCGCGCGCTCTTGTTGATGACGGCCGCGATCGGCATCTTCGGTCTGTCCTATGCGGTGCTGATTCCGGTTTACGCGAAGACGGTTTTCAACGGCGACGCCCGCATGCTCGGCCTGCTCATGTCGGCCTCGGCGGCAGGCTCCGTACTTGCCGCGCTCTATCTCGCAGGTCGCAAAAGCATCCGCGGGCTCGGCAATGCGATCGTCATCGGCGGCATCATGGCCTCGTGCGCGCTGGCCGTATTCGCCTTTTCAAAAATCCTGTGGCTCTCGGTGCTGTGCCTCGTGCTTACCGGCATGGGCGGCATCCTCATCTTCGCGTCCAACAACACGCTCATTCAAAATCTCGTCGAGGAATCCAAGCGCGGCCGCACCATGAGCATCTACACGGTCGCGTTTCTCGGCGGCATGCCGCTCGGCGCATTGCTCACCGGGTCGGTCGCGAACGCCATCGGCATCACCAGCGCCACCTGCATCAACGCCGCTGCATGTCTCGCGCTCGCCATCGCCTTTGCATACTGGCTGCCCCGCCTCCGCCACGAGGCGCGGCCCGTGCTGGAACGCGCCGGGATTCTGCCGGCAGCCGAAGATTAATAGTATCGTTTTTGTCAATGCGACTGCATTGATTATCTATTTAGAGCATCCCCGCCGGGCCCCTAATCTGCGCGGGGATGAAAACGACAACCACCCGGGATACGGATTCGCAAATCGTGGAGCGCTCCTCCACGTTTCCGGCAGCGGACGGGATTCCGCTCTTTTACCGACACTGGCAATTCTCCGCCGCCCCGACCCGCTGCGTGATCCTGATGCATCGCGGACACGAACACTCGGGCCGGCTCACGGAAACAGCGCGCGCACTTTGCGTCGGCGGTGCGAGCTGCTTCGCCTACGATGCTCGCGGACATGGGCATTCGCCGGGCCGTCGCGGTGACGCGCCGAGCTTCGCAACGCTCGTTCGCGACCTCGACACGTTTGCGCGGCACGTCCGCAGCGAGCATGGATTTTCCGGGGAGGACATATTCGTCGTGGCCAATAGCGTGGCCGGCGTCGTCGCCACGGCATGGGTGCACGATTACGCGCCGCGCATTCGCGGACTGGCTCTCGTCGCGCCGGCATTCTCGATCAAATTGTATGTGCCGTTCGCGCTGCCGGCTCTGCGCGTGCTTCTGCGAGTAAAGCCCGACCTCTTCATCAAGAGCTATGTGCGCCCATCCTTCCTCACCCGCGACGAAACCGAAGCCTGCCGTTACTCGCTGGATCGCCTGATCGCCCGCGACATTTCCGCGCGCATCCTGGTGGAATTGAACGACACTGCGCAGCGCCTTGTCGCTGACGCCGGCACAATCACGACACCGACGCTGGTCCTCTCCGCAGGCTCGGACTGCGTTGTGCGGGAACGCAATCAGCGCGCCTTCCACCAGCGGCTCGGCTCCGGATTCAAACGGTTCGTTCGCAAGGACGGCATGCGCCATGCGCTGCTTCACGAACGCGAGCGCGCGGACGTCCTCGCCGACATTGGGCGATTCATTGACGAGGTTTTTTCGAAGCCGGCAATGGACGCGAAAGCACTTCTTGGCGCAGATCGCCGCGGGGAAACCGCCCGGGAATTCGAGAAACTGCAGCAACCCGCCTCGCTTGCGCGGCGCGTTTGGTTTGGCTCGCAGAAATTCGCACTGAAGACCGTGGGGCGCCTCAGCCGAGGCATTCGCGTGGGCTGGTGCGACGGATTCGATTCCGGAAGCTCGCTGGATTACATCTACGAAAACACGCCGCGCGGCTTCGGATGGATCGGCAAGGTTATTGACCGGGTTTATCTCGACGCCCCCGGCTGGCGCGGAATCCGCCAGCGCAGACAACTGC
>JBOHXO010000478.1:0-5021 GCA_050737475.1 Chthoniobacterales bacterium | reverse complement strand
GTCACATGCAGTGCGTTAAGGGGCGGCACCAATCCGTGCAAGGCAAAAACACCGCCGCCGGGCCGCGTGACGAAATTGTCAAAATCCAGTTCCGGCAAGGAATGAAGGAAAGGGATTCTGATTTTTCCTGATTTCCTGCTTTCTTGGAGCCGGATGGATTTTCAAAAAAACACCGCGCTCTTCGGGCACGATCCGCAGGAGGGCATCGTCGCCGTGGATTTCGACGGCGCGCGCACGGCGCTGGTCTTTGTTCGCAAGAGCGACGGCTCCACGCAGGTCGAGCCGCAGGAATTCCATCCGTGGTTCTGGACGGCGACCGGCCCCGGAGACACGCCGCTCGCCGGGCCGCATCCATTGAATGCCCTGCGCACATTCGACGACTGGCCCGCCTTCCAGGCCGCGCGCGCAGCGAAGGATGGCCGGCCGGTTTTCGCGCTCAACGACCCCGTGCAGCAATTTCTCACCGCGACGGGGCGCACGCTTTTCAAGGGCATGACGTTCGAGTCGCTGCGGAGGATGCAAATTCATCTCGTCGAGGACGCGATCGAGCTCAGCGACGAGGCGGGTTGGACGGAAATGCTGCCCACTGCGTCGGGCGAGGCGGAACGCAGCGCGCTCGAGCGGTTGCAGGCGTTGATCGAGGAACGCGATCCCGACGTGATCGAGGGGCACCAGCTCTTCAAGACGATCCTGCCGTGGCTCGCCGAGCGCGCGAAGCGATTCAAGATGCGGCTGCGCTGGGGCCGCGATGGCTCGCCGGTGGCCGCGCGGGCGTCGCGACTGCAGGTCGCCGAGAAGACGATCCAATACACGCGGTTCGCGGCGCGCGGGCGGCATTTCGTGGATACCTTTTTGCTCGCGCAATATTACGATGTCGGCACGCGGGAATTGGAAAGCTTCACGCTCGGCGCGGTGGCGGAGCATTTCGGGCTCGCGGAAAAAAATGGAGTCGCAGCGACGCGGGCGCTCTCCGCGACATTGAGCGCGAGCTACTTCACGCAGGCGCAGATTTTTCCCTACAACTACCAGGACGTGATCGTGCGCGGCAACGCGACGAAGATTGACGCGTTGTTCCTGCGCGAATACCTGCGCCGCGGCCACTCGCTGCCGGAGATGCCCGAGCCGCGGCCGTTCGAGGGCGGCTACACCGACATTTTTTTCACCGGCGTGGCGCGCGACGTGTGGCATTGCGACGTGGCCTCGCTCTACCCGTCGGTGATGCTGAGTTTCGACATGCTGCCCGCGAACGACACGCTCGGCGTCTTCCGCGGATTGCTCACCGACCTGCGCGTCTTCCGCGTGGAAGCAAAGCGCGAGATGCGAGATGCCGGGAGCGAATCCGCCCGGCGGCATTTCTCCGCGCTGCAAAGCACGTTCAAGATTCTCATCAACAGCTTCTACGGCTACCTCGGCTTCGCGCAGGGACATTTCGCCGACTTCGACGCGGCGGCGGCGGTGACCGCGAAAGGCCGCGAGCTGCTGCGCGGCATGGTGGACTGGCTTCGCGCGCGCGGTGCGCACGTGATCGAAATCGACACGGACGGAATCTATTTCCAGCCGCCCGCTGACGTCACGGTCGGCGCGCTCGATGCGGGAATTCGCGAGGTGCTGCCGGACGGGATCGAGGTCGAGTTCGACGCGCAATATGCGGCGATGTTCAGCTACAAGGCAAAGAACTACGCGCTGCTCGCGAAGGACGGCCGCATCACGCTCAAGGGCGCAGCGCTCAAGTCGCGCGGCATGGAGCCGTATCTGCGCGAATTCCTCGAAAAACTCGTGAGGTGCATCCTCGCGGAAGATCCGGCCGGCGTGCATGCGTTGCGCGCGGAAACCGAGTCCGCCATCCGCGCCGCGAAATTGCCGATCGAGCGGCTCGCGCGCACCGACACGCTGCAGGACAGCCTCGCCTCCTACCAAAAGAAAATCGCCGCCTCGTCGCGCAATCGCTCCGCCGCATTCGAACTGGCGCTGGCGAGCGGCCGCGACTACCAGGCCGGCGACGCGATCAGCTACTACGTGACCGGCACGAAGAAAAAAGTGACCGCCTACGAGGCGGCGCGACGCGTCGAGGATTGGAATCCGGCGCTGCGCGACGAGAACGTGGAATACTACGTCGCAAAGCTGAACGAGCTGGCCGCGAAGTTTGCGGAGTTCGCGCCAAAGCCGGACGCCGCGGCGGACGCGCAGGGCTCGCTCGGATTTTAGCTTTCAACTTGCCGCCGACGGCCATTTCGAGCACCTTGCCGCCGTGCTCGAGCTACAGGACGTTTCCCTCCATGTCGGCCGCGGAGAGAGCGCGACCGCAATTCTTTCCAAGGTCAATCTCAAGTTTCCGCGGCGCCATTTCGCGGCCGTGATCGGCCCATCGGGCTGCGGAAAAAGCACCATGCTCAAGACCATCGCGGGCATCATGCATGGCCGCGAGGAAGGCACGATCCGCTGGGATACGCGCGATCTCACGGAGCACGATTTTGCGCCGTCGGAAATTGGCTACGTGCCGCAGTTCAGCATTGCGCACGAGGAATTGACGGCGCGCGAATGCGTCGAGGCCGCCGTAAAGCTGCGCGTGCGCGGCGTGCGCGGCGACGACCTCACCCTGCTTGTCGAGGATACGCTCAAGGAAGTCGGCATGCTCGAGGTCGCGGACCGGCTCGTGAGCGTGTTGTCGGGAGGTCAGAAACGCCGTCTTGCGCTCGCCATGGAAATCGCCAGCACGCCGGCCATCCTGCTCTGCGACGAGGTCACGAGCGGGTTGGACGCGCAGGCGGAGGATGAGATCGTTCACCTGCTGCACGAACTTGCCGAGCACGACCGGCTCATTCTCTCGGTCACGCACAGTCTGCGGCATCTCGATCTCTACGACTCGGTCGCGGTGCTTTATCGTGGAGTGCTCGTCTATCATGGCGCGCCGGCGGAAATGGCGCACTACTTCCGCGTGCAAAATCTCGAGGATCTTTACTCGCGGCTCGGCGACCGCGAGGCCGACGAATGGGCGGCCTCATGGAACAAGCATGCCGCGGCCTATGTCGGCGATCTCTACGGCGTGGCGGCCACCGAACGCGAAGCCGCCGAGCGTGCGGAAGCGGAGGAGGCAAACGCCGACGAGGCGGAACTCGAGAAAAAGCCGCTCGCCGCGCCGCTCGTGGAATTGCCCGGGCCGATCAGCCAGTTCGTCACGCTGCTCGCGCGACGGTTCAAAATTTTCTTCCGCAGCAAGGCGCAGTTATTTTTGCAGCTCGCGCTCATCCTTGGCTTCCCGGTGCTCGTGGCGATCTTCGCGTGGAACGGCCTGCCGCAGGTCACGAATCTCACGACGGGCCTCAATCAGAACGCCATCGAGCAGATGAAGGAGGCGCCGGAATTCCTCAAGCAGGCGAGCAAGATCGGCAGCCTCGTCTCGGGCATCGTAATGTTCCAGGTGATCCTGCTCACGCTCATGGGAGCAAACAACTCGGGGCGCGAAATCGCCGCCGAGCGCCTCATTTTCGAGAAGGAAAAACTCAGCGGGCTGCGACCGTTGAGCTACATCGCGAGCAAGGCGGTGTTCCTCTCGGTGCTGGTGTGCGCGCAGTCGCTGTGGATGGGATTGTTCGTCCATTTCGTGTGCGGATTCCCGGGCGATCTCGGCGCGCAATTGTTCTTCCTCTTCCTCGTCAACGCCGCGATGACGTCCATCTGCCTCGGCGTGTCGAGCTGGATGTCCACCGCCGAGCAGGCGTCGCTCGTCTCGATCTATCTCGTCGGCTTCCAGCTTCCGCTCTCGGGCGCCGTGCTCGCGCTGCCCGAGTGGGTCGGCAACGTGGTGCGGCCGTTCATCTCGGCCTACTGGAGCTGGTCGGGCGTGCTGCAAACCCTGCGCCTCGAGCGTTATTACGACATCGTGAAAATGGTCGCGCAGACCGTGCTCTCCGAGGCGCGCCTCTGCACGTGGATGCTCACCGCCCACATCATCGCCGGGCTTTTCCTCGCCTGGACGGGTTCGCGGACGAGCCGGATGAGTTGATATTGCGGTTGAATTGGCCGCATCCGCACCTTACATCCCAACCGTGGCACGTCGTTCGCGCTCTTCCTTCAACCCCCTCTGGCTCCTTGGCGGGGCCGCCATTCTCGTCGTCGTCTTCGCGGGTGGCGCCTTTTTTCTGAACCGGACCAGCGATCCCTACCGCGCGGAGCCTCTGGATGTCGGCGCCTACCTCGAAAACTCGAACAGCCTGCGCGGCAATGTCTACCGCGTCGAGGGCGAGGTGCTGAACGTCCTGGCCTACTCCGCCACGGGAGACCGGTTGATTTCCGTGGGCACCGGTGCGAATAATGATCCCATCCCGATGCTGATCCCCGGTTCGCTGGGCAAGGTCAACATCCAGAAAGGCCAGAAATTCATCTTTCTTTTCGAAGTCACTGACAAAGGAATCCTCAAGGCAAAGGATCTCACGAAGGCATGAAAACGAAATTATCCGTCCTCCTCGCCCTGCTCCTCGTCCCCGCGGCGTTTGCGCAGGTGCCCGACTCGGAAACCCCGCAGCAATCGGATCCGCCACCGCAGGACAACCAGCAACAATCGCAGTCCGACAAAAACCAGAAGAGCGACTCGAAGTTTCTGGGCAAGGACATGCCGTTCTTCGATCCCGACAACGAGACACTCACCTGGGACGGCAAGACCGCGAGCGTGACCAACAACCGCGTATTCCAGGCGCGCTTCGAGAAATATCTCAACGCTCCCGCGGAGACCGACAAGGAAGCGCTGGAATATAACGCGCTCATCAAACAGATCCTCGATCTGCTCAGCCCGCGCACCGTCACTCCCAATTCCCTCGACCAGGCGTTTGGCCTGCTTCCCACGGCTGCGGCTTACAAATGGGACTCCAACATGTGCGACACGATCGCGAACCAGGTCTATTCCGCGTGGCAATCGCAAAAGGACCGCGCCCGCATGCTCGCCGCCGGCCGCGCGCTGGATGACGAACGCAGCCGCCTCGAGCGCAACAAGATCATCACCCTCGACCACGAGCGCTACTCCGTGG
>JBOHXO010000477.1:0-10250 GCA_050737475.1 Chthoniobacterales bacterium | reverse complement strand
CTCCTGATGGACAATGGCCTGCTCGTGATTCCCGCCGGCGAACGGACGATCCGCTTCCTCCCGCCGCTGAACATCGAGCGCACGGACATTGATACCGCGGTCGGCATCCTCGCGCGCGTGCTTGCGCCGGCCACCCGCACGCAATAGAACCGCCGGGTGAAGCACCTGCTGTCCATCGAATCGCTCACCCGCGACGAGATCCTCGAGATTCTCGACGTCACCGCGGAGATGAAATCCACGCGTGGGCATCACGCGGCACATCCGTTGCGGCACCAATGCTGGGCGATCATGTTTGCAAAAAGCTCCACGCGCACCCGCGTGAGCTTCGAGGTCGGCATCCGCGAGCTTGGCGGCGACCCGATGTTTCTTTCGGCGAACGATATTCAGCTCGGCCGCGGCGAGCCGATCAAGGACACCGCCCGCGTGATGGGCCGCATGCTGCATGGCGCGGTGATCCGCACGTTCGCGCAACAGGACGTCGAGGATTTCGCGAAATTCAGCGGCATTCCCACGATCAACGCCCTCACCGACGAGGAGCATCCGTGCCAGGTGCTCGCCGATCTTTTCACGATCAAGGAACTGCGCGGCAGCCTCGATAATTTGACGGTCTGCTTCGTCGGCGACGGCGAATGCAACATGCCGCGCTCGTGGATTTGGGCCGCTGCAAAACTCGGCATCGAGCTGCGCATCGCCGCGCCGCCGCAATTCCAGCCACCCGCGGATTTGCTCGAACGCGCGGGCGGAAAAATTTCCGTCACGACCGAGCTCATGGATGCCGCCGTCGGAGCCGACGTGCTCTACACCGACGTGTGGGTGAGCATGGGCAAGGAGGAGGAAGCCGCCTATCGCAGCGCGCAATTGAGCGGCTACCAGATCAACGACGAACTCGTCGCCGCCGCGAAACCCGGCGCGCTCGTGATGCATTGCCTGCCCGCCTACCGCGGCAAGGAAATCACCGACGAGACGCTCGAAGCCCACGCGGACACCATTTTCCAGCAGGCCGAGAACCGCCTGCATGCGCAGAAGGCCGTGCTGAGCCTGCTTCAGGCCTGATCGGGCCCATTTTTTGGAAAAACCGACTTCGCGCTTGCGTCCCGGGCGAATCCGGGCACTATTCACAACCCACTAATTTCCGGCCATGAGCGCGATCGCCAATATTGAAAAAGAGCAGTTGAAGACAGACACCACGAAATTCGCCGTCGGCGACACCGTGAAGGTTCACACCCGCGTCATCGAGGGCGACAAGGAGCGCATCCAGATTTACACCGGCATCGTGATCGGCCGCAAAGGCACCGGCATCAACGCGAACTTCACCGTCCGCCGCGTCAGCTCCGGCGTCGGCGTCGAGCGCGTGTTTCCGCTTCATTCGCCCCGCATTGCGAAGATCGAAGTCGAGCGCAAAGGCAGCATCCGCCGCGCGAAATTGAATTACCTCCGCGACCGCAAGGGCAAGTCCGCCACCACCGTCCGCGAGAAGACCGAGACCGCAGCCTGATTTTTCGGCGATGCCCTGCTCGCTCAAGCACGAGCGCGAGTTTTACGAACGGGGCGTTTTCCCGGTGGCCGGTATTGATGAAGCCGGGCGCGGCCCGCTTGCCGGGCCGGTCGTCGCGGCGGCAGTCATCCTTCCGCTGAAGTTCCGCGCACGCGGACTCGACGATTCCAAAAAACTCACCGCCATCGCGCGCGAAAATCACTACGCGCGCATCACAAACGATCCCGACGTCGTGTGGGCGTTCGCCGTTCGCGAGTCCGACGCCATTGACCGCGTGAACATCCTGCGCGCCACGCACGAGGCGATGCGCGACGCCATCTCCGCATTGCTGCTGCCGCCCACGCACGCGCTCATTGACGGCCTGCCGGTGAATCCGTTTCCCATCCGCCACACCGCGCTCGTCGGCGGCGACGCCATCAGCCTGAGCATCGCGGCGGCCAGCGTGATCGCGAAGGTCACGCGCGACCATTTGATGCGCCGGCATGCCGCCACCTGGCCGGAATACGGGTTCGAGCAACACAAGGGCTATGCAACAGCCTCGCACCTCGCTAGCCTGAGACTCCATGGGCCATGCCCCATTCATCGTCGAAGCTTTGAGCCGGTGGCGCAGCTTTCTCTCGCGCTGGACTAGGCAAACGCTGCCCAAATCCGGCGACCTCGTCGCGACCTCCGCATTCCACGCGCTGCCCGTTCTTTCCAAGCTCCGCGGCGAGCAGCCTGCCGCCCCGCAACGCACGCCCGGCCGCAATTTCGAAAAACCTGCCGCCGCTCACCTCGCTCTCGGCCGGCGCGGCGAAAAACTTGCCGCCCACCACCTCAGGAAGCACGGCTACAAAATCCTCCTGCGCAATTTCCGCGGCGCGCGCGGCGGGGAAATTGACATTGTCTGCCGCCACGACGACACGCTCGTCTTCGTCGAGGTGAAAACCCGCAGTGGCGAGGACTACGGCCGGCCGTTCGAGGCTGTGGACAACAAGAAACGCCGCCGCATCGTGCGCGGCGCGATGGCATGGCTGCGCATGCTCGACATGCCCGATATTTCCTTCCGCTTCGACGTGGTGGAAGTGCTCGCGGACGATCCGCCGGAAATCACGGTGATCGAAAACGCCTTCGGCATGCCGCGGAATTATTACTATTAGCGGCGCTTCAGCGACGGGCACTCGCGCCGCGAGCACCCCTACCTCTCATCGGTAGGGCGGTTTCGATGAAACCGTCGACTTAGACTTATAATTAGAAAAGACGGATGGCTCATCGAGCCATCCCTACCAAAAAAGGAAGGCCGACATCATTGCGATATCCGCCCTTCCCACCCTTTACCCGAAGCACGATTTGATCTATCGTCAAAAGATATGCAGCTCTCGATGCGCACCGATTATGCCCTGCGTGCGTTGTTCACATTGGTCGAGCACTACGGCGGCCAGCCCATTCCCATCGCCGAACTCGCCCGCCGCAACGACGTCCCCAAGCGCTTCCTCGAGCACATCATGCTCGACCTGAAGGAACGCAATTGGGTCGAGAGCACCGCCGGCAAAAGAGGCGGCTACGTGCTCGCCCGCAGCCCGGAAAAAATCAGTATGGGCGAGGTCGTCCGCCATTTCGACGGCTATCTGGCTCCCCTCGCCTGCGTATCCGTCACCGATTACAAGCGCTGCTCCCAGGAACCCGTCTGCCGCTTCCGCCGCATCATGCTCCAGTCGCGCAACATCGTCGCACGCCTCATGGACGACGCCAGCCTCGCCGATGTCATGCGCGGCACACCGGTTTCCGAACGCGAAGTCGCCCAATACGAGGGCATGAACGGCGAAGGCATCTGACTCCCCCTTTTTCTCTTATGACACAGCTTCTTCGCCTTAATAACGACTAATATGATCGTTTTTTATTGACGATGGATTTGCGCACGCTATTTTCGCCGGCAACAGACAACCCAATCCCAAAGCCATGAAATTGTCCGCCCTCGCAGTCACCCTCTTTGCCGCCGCGGCATTCGCCACGAATGCCCTCGCCGAAACGACGCTTTTGAACGTCTCGTATGACCCGACTCGCGAGCTCTACGCCGAATACAACACGGCCTTCGCGAAGCACTGGAAGGAAACGAACAAGGAAGACATCAAGATTGACGCCTCCCACGGCGGCTCCGGCAAGCAGGCCCGCGCCGTCATTGACGGTCTCGCGGCCGACGTGGTGACGCTCGCCCTCGCCTACGACATTGATTCGCTCGCCTCGAAGGGCAACCTCCTCCCCGCCGACTGGCAAAAAAGCCTGCCGAACAATAGCTGCCCCTACACCTCGACGATCGTCTTCCTCGTCCACAAAGGAAATCCCAAGGGCATCAAGGACTGGCCCGATCTCGTGAAAAAAGATGTGCAGGTGATCACGCCGAATCCGAAGACCTCCGGCGGCGCGCGCTGGAATTACCTCGCCGCATGGGCCGACGCGCTCAAGCGCAACAACGGCGACGAAGCGAAGGCGAAGGAATTCGTCGCGGAACTTTACAAGCACGTGCCCGTCCTCGATTCCGGCGCCCGCGGCTCGACCGTGACCTTCACGGAACGCGGCATCGGTGACGTGCTCCTCGCTTGGGAAAACGAGGCCTATCTCGCGCTCAAGGAAAAGCCCGACGCCTTCGAGATCGTCACGCCGCCGCTCAGCATCCTCGCCGAGCCGCCGGTCGCGGTGGTGGACAAGGTCGCGGACAAACACGGCACGCGCACGCTCGCCACGGAATATCTCAAATATCTCTACAGCCCCGAGGGGCAGGACATCGTCGGCAAAAACTTCTACCGGCCCGTCGAGGAAGCCGCGAAAAAGAAATACGCCGACCAGTTCGCGGAGACGAAGCTCGTGACGATTGACGACACTTTCGGTGGCTGGGCAAAGGCCCAGGCGACGCACTTCGCCGACGGCGGAACATTCGATCAAATCTATCAGCCGACGCAGTAGGCCGACGGCGTCGCGGTCACTTTTCCACCGATGAAACTCGTCACCGGCCTCCTCGCGCTCGCGACTGCATCGGCCCTTCACGCCGACACGTCGCTGCTGAACGCGTCCTATGACGTGACGCGCGAATTTTACGGCGATTACAATGCGGCGTTCGCGAAGCATTGGGTGGCGGAGAAAAAAGGCGCGATCAAGATCAACCAGTCCCACGCCGGCTCGAGCAAGCAGGCGCGTGCCGTGGTTGATGGCCTCGACGCCGACGTCGTCACGATGAACCAGGACACCGACGTCCAGTTCATCGCGAACGCCGGGCTCATCGCGCCGGACTGGCGGACGCGCCTGCCCGACCATGCCGCGCCCTACACCTCGACGATCGTCTTTCTCGTCCACAAAGGAAATCCCAAGGGCATCAAGGACTGGAGCGATCTCGTCGAGTCCGACACGCAGGTCATCATCCCGAATCCCAAGACATCCGGCAACGGCCGCTACAGCTACCTCGCCGCGTGGGCGTTCGCGAAAAACGCCGGAAAGGACCCGCAGGAATTCGTCGCCGCGTTGTTCAAAAATACGCCACTGCTCGCCGCCGGCGGACGCGACGCGACCAATGCCTTCGTCCAGCGAGGGATCGGCGACGTGCTGCTCACGTTCGAGAGCGAAGCGCTGCAGATCGCGAAGGATTCCGACGCGCGCGAATATGAAATCGTCACGCCGCCCACGAGCATCCTCGCGGAGGCGCCGGTGAGCGTGGTTGATAAAAACGCGGCGAAACACGGCACGGTCGAAGTCGCCACGGAATATTTGAAATACCTCTGGTCCGACGAAGGCCAGAAACTCGTCGTGAAGCACTATTTCCGCCCGCGCAACCCGGCCCTGCTCGATACCAACGCCGCGCTGTTCCCAAAGCTCAAGCTCGTCACCGTGGACGATGCCTTCGGCGGCTGGAGCGAGGCACAGAAACATTTCAAGGACGGCGGCACCTTCGACGCCATCTACCAACCCAAACCCTGAGCCCATGCCCGTGAAAACACGTCCCAGCCGCTTGCGCCATCGCCGCAGCGTTCGCGAACTCATCCGCCCGATCGAGGAACTCGCCCGCGGCTCGCAGCACCTGTTCACCGCGCATCTCGAGATCGCCGGCCCGCTGGGCGAGCGCGTGACCGTGCCGCGGTTCCTGTTTGCCGGCCCGGGCTCGGGCGGGGCCAGCTTCCTGCGCATCGGAATTTTTGGCGGCATCCATGGCGACGAGGAATCCAGCGCGCACGGCGCCATCACATTTCTCGAGCGACTCCACGCGAATCCGGAACTCGCCCGCGGCTACGAGCTTTTTGTCTATCCGGTCTGCAATCCCAGCGGCTACGCCGACGACACGCGCTGGTCGCGCAGCGGGGCGGACCTCAATCGCGAATTCTGGCGCGACTCCAGCGAACCCGAAGTCATGCTGCTCGAGCGGCAACTGCGCAACCTCACGTTCGACGGCATCATCTCGCTGCACTCCGACGACACGAGCGACGGCCTGTATGGATTCGTGAAGGGCCACTCGCTCACGCGCCACGTGCTCGAGCCCGCGCTGGCAAAGGCCTCCGCCGTGCTGCCGCGGAACTACGACCGCAGCATAGACAACTTCCAGGCCAACGAGGGCATCATCGAGACCGGCTACCCCGGCGTGCTCACCGCCCCGCCGGCGCAGCATCCGCGGCCGCTCGAAATCATCTTCGAAACGCCGCAACTCACGCCGCTGGACAAACAAATCGAGGCGCACACCCTCGCGCTCGAGGAGATTCTGCTTCGTTTCCGCGCAGCCATTTCCGAAGCTCAGGCGATTTGATTACCGCTTGAAGCGCTTCACTCTCCCTGGTTTTGGACTCACGTTGGGATACACGGTCGTGTATCTCACCCTCATCGTGCTCATACCGCTGAGCGCGCTGTTCCTCAAAACCGAGTCGGGCGGATGGGAGCATTTTTGGACATCCGTCACCTCGCCAAAGGTCGTCGCGTCCTACAAGGTGAGCTTCGGCATCTCGCTCGTCGCGGCACTGCTCAACGGCGTCTTCGGCGTGCTTGCCGCATGGGTGCTCGTGCGCTACCGGTTCCCCGGCCGGCGCATCCTCGACGCCATCGTGGACCTTCCCTTCGCGCTGCCCACCGCGGTCGCCGGCATCGCGCTCACCACGCTCTACGCGCCGAACGAATGGATCGGCCACCTCTTCGCCTACAACCAGCCGCTCGGGAGCCTGTTCGATCCGCACCAGCCCTTCGGCGCGTGGCTCGCCACGCAAGCCTGGGCGAAGGATTTTCTCGGCCCCGTCGGGCTCAAGATTGCATTTACGCAGCTCGGAATTTTCATCGCACTCACGTTCATCGGAATGCCGTTCGTCGTGCGCACGGTGCAGCCGGTCATCCAGGACCTGCACCTCGACGTCGAGGAAGCCGCGGCATGCCTCGGCGCGTCGCGACTGCAGACGTTTGTGCGCGTGGTGCTGCCCGGCCTGCTGCCGGCGATCCTCACCGGCGTCACGCTCGCGTTCGGCCGCGCCGTCGGCGAATACGGATCGGTCGTCTTCATCGCGGGCAACATTCCTTTCAAAACCCAGATCACGCCGGTGCTCATCATCTCCAAACTCGAGGATTACGATTACACGGGCGCGGCCAGCATTGGCTTCGTCATGCTGCTCGCGTCGTTCGTCATTCTGCTCGTGAGCAACGGCCTGCAGGCCTGGGACAACCGCCGGAGGGGCGTCGCCTAGAGCCATGTCCGGAGCCGTCAGCACCTTCCAGACCGCGCGCGTGCATCATCCGATTCGCGCGACCGCGGAGCCGTTGTTCGTGCGCGCGATTCTCATCGGCATCGTCTTCATTTTTTTCACGCTCTTCCTCTTCCTGCCGCTCATCGTCATTTTCAAGGAAGCCTTCGCGAACGGCATCGCCGTATTTTTCGGAACGTTCCAGGACGAGCACACGCAGGCCGCGATCAAGCTCACGCTCCTCACCGCCGCGATCGCCGTGCCGTTGAACACCATCTTCGGCCTCGCCGCCGCGTGGTCGCTCACACGCTTCGATTTCCGCGGGCGGCCGTTCCTCATCACGCTCATTGACCTGCCGCTCTGGGTCTCGCCGGTCGTCGGCGGCCTCATCTACGTCCTCGTCTTCGGAGCGAAGGGCTGGTTCGGACCGTGGATTTATCCCACCGACGAAATGCTCGCGCACAGCGCAATCGCGCGCTTCCTCATGGCGCACGACATTCGCGTGATCTTCGCCGTGCCGGGCATCGTGCTGGCGACGATCTTCGTCACATTTCCATTCGTCGCCCGCGGTCTCATCCCGCTCATGCAGGCGCAGGGCACGAAGGAAGAGGAAGCCGCGCTCAGCCTCGGCGCGAACGGCTGGCAGATTTTCTGGCGTGTCACATTGCCGAAAATCAAATGGGGCCTGCTCTACGGCATCATTCTTTGCAACGCGCGCGCGATGGGCGAATTCGGCGCGGTGACCGTGGTGTCGGGAAATATCGCGGGCAGCACGAACACCATGCCGCTGCAAATCGAGACGCTCTACCACGACTACGGCAGCCCGCGCTCCGCTCCGTTCGCGGTCGCTTCCGTGCTTTCCATCCTTGCGCTCCTCACGCTGATCATTAAAACCTTCGCCGAGTGGCGCGCCGAACGGCAGCTTGCCGAAGCCGCCGCCGCATCCGACCTTCCTGTAAAGCGATGAGTATCGAAGTCCGCGACATCACCAAGAAATTCGCGCGCTTCCCGGCGCTCGACAACGTGAGCCTCAAGGTCGAGACCGGCGAGCTCATTGCGCTGCTCGGGCCGAGCGGATCGGGCAAGACGACGCTGCTGCGCACCATCGCCGGACTGGATTTTCCCGACGACAAAAACGGCCGCGTGCTTTTCGACGATGTGGACGTCACGGACCTCAGCGCCTACAAGCGCCACGCCGGTTTCGTCTTCCAGCATTACGCGCTCTTCAATCACATGAGCATCCTCGAGAACGTCGCGTTCGGATTGCGCGTGATGAAAAAGCGGAACCGTCCGTCGAAGGAAGCCATCCGCGAGCGCGTGCAAAGTTTGCTCGAGACCGTCCAGCTTGGCGGATTCGCCAGCCGCCTGCCCACGCAGCTTTCCGGCGGCCAGCGCCAGCGCGTGGCCTTCGCGCGAGCCCTCGCCATCGAGCCGCAGGTGCTGCTCCTCGACGAACCGTTCGGCGCGCTCGACGCCAAGGTCCGCAAGGAACTCCGCCGCTGGCTGCGCGAATTTCAGGACCGCACGAAGCTCACCACGATTTTTGTGACGCACGACCAGGAGGAGGCCTTCGAGGTCGCCGACCAGGTGGTGTTGATTGATCACGGCAAGGTGCAGCAGATCGGCACGCCCGCCGAGGTGCGCAGCGCGCCGGCCAATCGTTTTGTCGCCGAGTTCCTCGACCTTCCGTGGAAGGAAGGCACGCCGCCCGTCACTCTCCGGCCCGCTCACGCCTGAGCGGACTCGCGCCGGCGGAACGCTTGAGCCAAAAAGAAAACCGGCGCCAACCCACCCGGGGCGGCGCCGATTTCAAGTTCCCCAGCTACCAGGCTGAAAGCTTTAGAAATTCACGCCCATGTGAAGGCCGAAGATGTTGGCGTTCTCCACGAGGCCGGTGCCGTTCGGACGGATGATGTATTGCCAGAACGGCTGGATGAAGGCGAACTTCGTGATCTGGATTCGGTAATCGGCTTCCACGACCGCTTCGTAGGTCTGGTGGATGAATTTGCCGGCGTCATCCTCAGCCTCGATTTTGTCATAGCTGTAGTTGCCGTAGGAGAACGCGACGCCGAGCTGGTCCTGGTCGCGGGTCGGAATCAGGCCCTTGTAAATGAGGCCGGTGTAGAAAAAGAACGGATACAGGTTGTCATACTTCGGCGCGTAGGTGACGAGGTTGATCATGTAGAGGCCCTGATCGCTCAGCTTGGCTTTCACCTCTTCGACATCCTTGGGTTCCTTGAACGACTTGCCGTCGGTCACGACGGATTTTCCGTCGGACGGTCCCTTCCCAAGCACCGGTTCGGGTGCAGGTTCGCGGAAGAGCATCTGGTCGGCCTGGAAATAAAAGCCGTATTTGGCGTCGTAGTCCTGACCGAAAAACGACGTGTTCTCGAGGCCGTAGTAATAGCTGCCGACGGCGTATTTGCCGGGCAGTTTCGAGGCGCCGATCTTCGGCGTCACGCCGGTTTCGCCGACCGCGAAGAGGCCGTTCGCATTGGGATCCTCCGCGTTGCCCGCGAAATCCAGACCGTGATTCGTATAGACCGTCGCATTCGGAATGGCCTCGTAAAGACCCGCCATCGCGTAATACCAATCCGTCGGCTTCACCTTGAGGAATCCGCCCCATGCCGCATAGCTGCTGCCCCAGGCGATGTTTCCGCCGAGACCTTTCGCCGTGCCGATGGAATTGTTCGTGAAAAGTTTTGAATCCGGCGAGTCGAGGAAGAACTCGTAGGGGTTCTGCCAGCCGCCCGAAATGGTCAGGAAATTTTTTGCGCCGAAAAGCTCGGGCGTCGTGTAGGTGAGGTAGAATGGCATTTCGCGCCACTCCACGCCGCTCTGGTAGCGGGAGGGCTGGAAGAGACTCGACGCGCCGACGAAATTATTCGGGTTGTAGCCATCGCGCCAGCGGACCGAGCCGTAGGCGGTGAGGCCTTCGAGCGCCTCGGAGTTGAACATTTTCGAAAAATCGAGTTTCAAACCGAGCACGATTTCCTCGTCGAACGCGCCACGGGCGACGTTGTGGCGGCCGGTCGCATCCACACCGCCGCCGGTGATTCCGTAGAACGTGCCACGCC